>JAZRSP010000259.1:0-1204 GCA_045651565.1 Victivallaceae bacterium
AGCTTCTTTCAATAAGTTGTTTAGTTTTATTGTTTTTATTTCTTTGTATATTGATGTTCTCTCGGTACAAAATCGTAACCTTATCAATATTTTTTTTCTTCAGACAATCCGTCCCATTTGCTTTTTTGAATTACCTTTCTATTAAGATTAAAATTTTTGAAACAGTTCTTCCGGTGTTTTGCCGCTTTTGAGCGTTGCAAAGGCTTTTTCTGAAGTAAAACCGAGATTTCTGCTGTTTTGCAGAAGTTCAAACAGCGGATCAAAGAATCCGTTGACATCCAACACCCCTATATGACAATTTATCAAGCCCAGTTTCTTTTGAGCAAGAGCATCAAAAAGTTCATCCAAAGTACCGATACTGCCGGGAAGAGCCACAATGGCATCGGCACGGCGAAGCATCTCCGCTTTACGTTCTGCGAGATTTTCTGTGATGATCGCTTCCGTTAAATCATGCCGGAGTAATCTTTCCGGCAGTGATTGGGTGAACACGCCAATGACTTTGCCGTTGTGCGCAAGCATGGTATCGGCAAGGAGTTTCATCATGCCGGTATTGCTGCCACCGAAAACCAGAGTCATTTTATGTGCTGCCAGATAAACAGCAAGGTCAATCACCGCCTGTCGGAACATGGAATCAGCAATATCAGCCGAGCCGAGATATACGGCAACACTCTGTATAATGATGTTTTTCAAAGTAATGTAATCTCTTATTCACAAAATTTTATTTTCTGTATTTTCCCAACTGCGGATATATTTCCAACAACTCTTCCCAATTATCATTACTTAACTTACTCCAATCGCACTTGTCAGAAAATTGAGGACGGTATCGCAAAAGATCGGACCAATCTTCTCCGTTAAATTCATTCCATTTGTCACATTTGTCAGCAAATTGAGGCTGTTCTCGTAAAAGCCAATACCAATTTCTTCTGCTAAGTTTACTCCAATCGCATTTGTCAGCAAATTGAGGTTGTTCTTGCAAAAGACCGGACCAATTTTCTCCTCTAAATTCCTGCCATTTATCGCATCTGTCAGCAAATTGCGGCTGTTGCTGTAAAAGCCAAGACCAATCGCTTGCGTTAAGTTCGCTCCAATCGCATTTGTCAGCAAATTGAGGTTGGACTCGCAAAATATCTGCCCAATCTTCTCCGTTAAGTTTGCTCCAATCGCACTTATCGGCAAATTGCGGCTGTGTTTTCCAAAGCCAGCC
>JAZRSP010000260.1:0-2193 GCA_045651565.1 Victivallaceae bacterium
TGATCCCCAAAGCAACGATAAACTCAAAGATGAAATCATATCTCTTGCAACTCTGTCTAAAGAAGAAGACGCATATAAAAGGTATGCTTTTTTTATTTTGTCAGAAGACAAATTTCCCAAAGACAAAAACGACACAAAATCTGTAATTTCATGGACAACAAAGCAGTCATCAAATGGAAATATTTTAATCAAATTTAAAAAAGATTCATTTGTTTATGATGGTAATGAGAACATGGCAATGTGGACTGCAATATGTCAAAGCGATACCCAACCAAAAGGAATAGAAGTAAATATTGTTTGTTGGTCATCAAAAAATTGTTTGTCTGAATTTTTATAAGACGCAAGACTGAAATTTTAAAGAACATTTTTCGTGTCCATCGGCGACTTTCAACTCCGGTGGACACTTTTTGTCTACCAATGAACTGTATTGTATATACCAGACAGAAAAAAACAGTACCTTACCCGCAGTTATGAGCACGGCTCTGCCGCGCGGAATGACGGAGGGCGAGGCCTCCGGAAAATCGACTGAAACCGCCGAATGCGAAGCATGAGCGGCGAGCCGGCACTCCCGCCGCCGCAGGGAGATTTTTTGGAGAATAATAAAATTAAAGACTACCTTACCCGCAGTTATGAGTACGGCTCTGCCGCACGGAATGACGGAGGGCAAGGCCTCCGGAAAATCGACTGAAACCGCCGAATGCGAAGCATGAGCGGCGAGGCGGCACTCTGCCGCCGCAGGGAGATTTTTTGGAGAAAAACGAAGGAGGTTTTACAATGCAGTATTCGTACTTTTGGTGCAATTATCAAACCGGAGTCATCGCCGAAGTTCCGGAGTTCGACAGCTACATCCGTACTCATGCGGAAGAATTGGGCGTTCCGGCAGAAGTTCAAGCGGGATTTGCTCAATATTCCCGGTATGAAAGTCTGCTCTTTTTCGCATTTATTTACCGCAATGCTCCCCTGGCCCGTATCAAACTGAAAGAAAAAGAACTCATCGTAAAATTCTGCAATGCCGATGACACTCAACTTCTCAACATTGTGGAACGCTTCGGCAGAGAACGGCAATTTACTCCTGATTTCAGGATCTACATCACCAATTATCATACACTGCTGCGCCGGATTTGCCGCTGGCAGGATTTTCCGGGGGTGGCACGATGAATTTACTTTTGAAAAATACTTGTTATTATTTCGTTGCTGTGCTGTTTCTGCTCTTGCAAGGTTTCTCTATGATCTTTGCCGGGATTTACCACCTGTGGCAATTCTTGCGCTATCAGGTACAATGTTTGCGTTATCCGCCGCCACCGGGCGGGATGTACGGCAATATGTCAAGGGCGTATAAGAATAGGCCGGATACGCCGCATAAGCCAAATAATTAATAACTGTCCGGATATGGCCTATCCGGCTTATTAACCAAATACAGAGGTAATCATGCAAATTTATGTTCATGCCCGTTCCTTTTTTGAAGCCCGTCAGGGGACAAAGCGGGAAAGAAAACTTTTCCGGGACAACCGGATCATTTCCATAAACAGCATCAGTTTCCCGTCGGAAGAGCCACCCTTTTCGGAGGAATTTCTTGATGCGGAGAATCTGCTTATCCTTTATTTTGACGATGTGGATGCTGGTTTCCCCAATGCGATGACTCCGGAACAGGCACGCGCAATCGTAAATTTTGTCCGCATTGAAGATAACCGTCCGATCATCGTCCATTGCACCGCAGGGATCTCGCGGTCCGGGGCGGTCGGAGAGGTGCTGAACTGGTATTTCAACCGTTATCTGGAAGATAATCCGCCAGTTTACCGGCTGAATGAAATAATGAATCGTGACATTGTTCCCAACAGTCATGTGCGAAGATTGCTGCTCGCCGAATTGCAGCGCAATCACGAAAAACTGCGGGGTATGGTCAAAACTATCCGGATGCGTTATTTGAAAAAACGATTGAAATATCTTCTTTCGGGAGCGTATGCCGAAAAAATTTATTCCGATCATCCGCAACTTGAAGCATGGTTCAAAAAATTTAATTGCGTTTCTTTTTCCGAAAAAGTTATTTGCGGCAACCCGGAAGTGACAAAACTTGCCAGAGCCAAATTTCTTCACAGCCGGTGCGGTGTGACCAGTTATAATGGCAAAGTGCTGGTCACCGATCTCAAAGGTGACGGCAAAATGTTTGAAATATTTGATAAAATGCTGCAAATG
>JAZRSP010000261.1:0-3434 GCA_045651565.1 Victivallaceae bacterium
GACCGCTTGGCCTCCGACTTCCTCCATATTATGAATATTTCATAGAAGAGGGCAAGCCATGTTCCGGCAGCTATCGCAACGCCGAACGGGATTCGGGCTTTTTCTGAATCTTTGGACGGCAACGCAGCCCGTCCTGCTGCACGATCATATTTCCACCAGAAAAGACAAAGAAAATAATGCTTTAATCTTGCGGCATCCGCTTTGCGGCAAATCAGCATAATCAATGCCAGAACAAATCCAGCAAGAGAAGTTGCGAACAACATCAATGCTATCCGCTGAACTCCTAATACGGCTCCGACAGCAGCGATCATTTTTACATCACCACCGCCGGCTCCCCGCATCAGGAATGGCAACAGCAGAAATGCTCCACAGAGCAATCCACCAATTAATCCATTCATAAACAACGGCACACCGCCATACACTAAACGCCAAATCAAGGCACAAACTAACATTCCCAATGTCCACAAATTGGGAAGCCGTCTGCTTTTAACATCTGACCAACACAAATATGTTAGCCAAGGTGTGACTATCGCAAAAATGTAAAGCGGTGTTTGCATAATAATAATAATCCAAGGATTACGCAGTTATTCGTTTTTAACATCATCGCCAGCGATTCTGGAAGAAACATTTTTCGATGCTGTTTGTCCAGAAGTTTCCAATTTTTTAGCCTGCGTTTTAATCTCTTGCGCCACCGTTTGTTTGTCGGGATTTGTAACAATTTTTGCAGATTTTTCCAATCCAAATTTCACCGTTTTTCCAAAATAAACGGCAGCTCCGACTGCAGCTGCGACAATCAGCAACGCAATAACAACATATTCCATTGCCACTGCGCCGCATTCATCTCCCAAAAGACGGCAGACAAAACGTCCCATTGCAGTTCTTTTGGCTCTCGTGATTCTGAGTTTTTTGAGTTTCATTTTTAATCCTTTCATGTTTGTCAAAAGTTTTCTTTTGACGGTTTTAGTTTTATGGAATCGGTAATGAGATTCCTGTTAAAATACGTTGAAAATAATGTTTGAACATGATCCCCGGAGTAGTAATCTCCACATCAACACCAAATACGTTGATAATTCCTGTTCCGGAAGTCAGCCCTTCATTAAAATTATAAAAACCAGCTTGCATAAAAACGACCAATGGCGCACCGATCAGCATAACAAGGATGACATATTCCATAAGGACGGATCCTGTGTCATTTTGCAAAAAACACTTTTTCATTTCTTTTCCTCCGACATATCATTGAATGCCTGACGAACAGCCGGATCTCCGGGAAGACCGATAGAAATAATTTTTCTGCGATTCTTGATAATCTGCTCAGGAATAACATCCAGGTTAGAAATATGCGAAGTTTCCTTGCGAAGCTTCCTCAACACATTTGCAAGCCGTTCGTATTCACCTTTAAAGATATTATTTTTCCCATTATCAAGCAGCAATGCAATTCCACCAGTAATCAAGGCATCACGCATACTTTGAGTTTTTTTTGAATGAGTAACCAATACCGTAATCGTATTGTCTCTCGCAGTTAACAGTTCATCTACCCATAACGCCAAATTTTGCAATCCGGGATTTTTCACATCCAATGCAAGCAACATTGCTATTATGGGGTCTTCCATATAATTTCTGAAGATATCCAAATCACTGTAAATCTTTCTGATTTGAGCTATTTCAGGAACGAACGGACGATCATCCAACAATGCGGCATCATATTTTTCCGGCAAATCACGGAGAAAATCCCAGAAAAACTCTATACCTAAAAATTTATCATATTCACCAACAGGACTTTTTCTGTGCGGACTCCATGATTTTGCCTCATAACGGAAACAATCACAGGCAAGTAACATCGGCAAAAATGATTTTTTCTGCCATTTTTGCAAAACCATCGGTTGTTTGGAACTTACGATGCCAGATATTTTCAGCGTATTGACTAAAAATTCAAGCTGCTGACCTCGTTCAAGCAATATTTCATTTCGCTTGACCAATTCATTTCTGATATTTGTAAAAACCGGAGCCACCGCACAAAGTTCTGCCGACGGAAGAGATAACTTTTTATGCTGACGATTAAATTCTAAAGAGGCAAACATTGCTTGATTGGCAAAAAACTGTTTCTGCCCAACAGCTAAAGCCTCCAGTGGCGGCAAATAAAGTTTGCAACGATCTTGGACAAGTTTGGCTGTAAGACGCCGATTGATTTTATCTTGCTGTTGGCTTCGAACCAAAGCATCTGAATGTATTTTTTTCAGTTTATCAATTTCTGTATCCAACAGACGTTCCACATTGATAACAGCAACGGTATTTTCTATTGTCTTCATATTCGCAATAACATAACTCAATTCTTCGGCGACAATAGTACCTTCCTTATAAAGAAGTTGAAAATGCTCATCAGATTGTCCTGAAATATTGTTCAAAGCATTATTCAATTTCAACAAATCTGCTTCCAATGCAGAAATCGTGGTCTCCGGCATCGCTAAAAGAATTCGAGAGTGTAAAAAAGGTTCCAATACTTCTGCTGTCAGATGAGCTTTGCGTCGGCTTTCAATTGCATCCGAGTCATTCCAATTCCAAATATCATTCTTGGCGACGATAAGTCCTACAATTATTTTATTCCCTGAAACCCATCTGCGATTTAAAATCAGTGATTGAGCTTCCTCCCACTTTTCTATCGTTTTTTTCCAATTTTCAATTTGATTTTTCAAATCAATACGCTCTGCTTGATATACAGCTGCTTTGGGAGCATCTGCTGCTTTATCCAATAAAACTAACGCACTATCAAACTGTTTTGCTTCTGCATATTTTCTTGCCTTTTCAATATATCGCTTGGAAGAAGGTTGCAAAGATTGCCAGAAAAAATACGCGGAAAGCAAAATAACAACAGTTGCAACTGCGCACAAGGTTTTCAATAAAAAATATGATTTCTGAATAGCAACATTTTTGTCATAGAAACAAAAGTCAACACTGACAATAGAAAGGACATCTCCATGTTGCAACATTCTTCCTTCTGTATTTTCCACGGATAATGTCATTTTGTTGACAGACGTTCCATTTCGGCTACCCAAATCCGTAATCCAACAAGACCCATCTTTTTTTATTTCCAATTTTGCATGATGTTGGGAAACCATGCTGTCTTCCAAACGAATATCTGTATCATAACTCGAACCGATGATATACTCTTCTCCTGACAACTCATATATTTTTTTTCGATTCTTGCCATTGAGTTGTTCCAATCGATGGTACTTTTGTTTTTCTTTGTCCTGTGTACTTTCTTTGATTTGCGACACAACTAAAATCGAATCCCCAATTCCATAACGTTCTCCCGGAGACAACACTCGTTCAGAAATCTTTTCTCCCAAAAAGAACACACCGTTATGACTGTTAAGGTCTCTTATGTAAACTTTTCCCCGTCGCATAAATATTTCAGCATGGCGATTACTGGCACTCCT
>JAZRSP010000262.1:0-1418 GCA_045651565.1 Victivallaceae bacterium
GCGGTGGTCGCGAAACAAGTTTCGCTTTCGGGAGTTGCCACCGCCATAGCAAAGGGCTTATTCAGCCCTCTACACTCCCGAACAACGAACAAGTTCCTTGACCTAATATACTGCTTGCGCACTTATCAAAATAATTAGGAAAACAATAAAAAAGTACGGGAAATTTAGAGGAGAGTAGCGAAGCGTATCTCTCCTATGAATTTCCTCGAAGTCCAGCACCGGTGCTGGCGCAGGGGTGCCGGGGGCGGCGTTAGCCACCGGCAAAAAACAATTCTATTTATTTACCAAGCATAGTATCGCGTTTCCATGCGAGTTTTTCGGTTAAGTCCTTGCCGAAGCACTGACCCCACGCCTTATTCGCCACGATAATTGCATTGGGAGTTTCGGTGAAAATTTTAATTAAATTGTCAATATTGGCAACTTCTGCGTCAACACATTTCTGCATAGAAGCAAGTTTGTATTCTTCACTTCTGCCATCGGTGTCACGAGTGCCGTAGAACTCAAACATATTGCCGAAAGTACGGCAGAATCCTGCCAAAACCGATGCAGGGATAACTTGGCGTTTAATAAACTTCTGCACAAGTTCTGAATTATTGGCAATTGACTGCAAATCTTTAATTGCATTTTCAACCATATCCGCCATGTCACTGTAATATTTACCGACTTCAAATGCCTGTTGCGGTGTAATATCCATAAATGACTTATACGGCTCTGCAAATGACATGTTATAGATTTGGCGATCTCTCAACCATTGCGGATTCTGGGTTTCTTCGCTCATATTAATTCCGAAAGGACGCAGGAACCAGCCCAAACGAATTCCCAAATCCTGGAATCGCAATCCCCAATACTCCGGCCAGAGGCGGATAGCATGGTCGATTTGAGTAATAAATCTGCGTGCGGTTTCTTTCTCTGAATCGGTCATTTCGCCGGGGATAATCTTATTCAAAAGTTCAAAAAATGTTACAGACTTATCACCCCAGTTCATCTCACGAATAACCTCTTGATTAATATTCATCGGTGCGACATCGGGTGAAATTACCCCCCAATGCAATGAAGACACATCGCACTCGACTTTTTCAAGCATACGGAATTTGCGGTAAGTCATCATCGGGTGCGGCACTGCCACAATCGGATCCAAGTCTTCGCTGAAATCCATATACTGTCCGATACAGTATCTGCGATTGGTACGGGTGGCTTCGCTTCTGACATACTGCGGAATTTTGCCCAATTCGGCATGGAAAATTGTTGCATCATGCAAGGTATCGGGGAAACTTGCCAAAAAGCAATCCAATCCCGGATTATCTTTAATGGTAAAGCCGACATTTTTCGGCAAAGCATCGGCGATTGCCTGAAACTCACTGACATTCAAAGCCCACGGATTTACCCAGACTTTGATATCTAAATTGCGTTTTTCAATC
>JAZRSP010000263.1:0-38192 GCA_045651565.1 Victivallaceae bacterium
GATTGTCTTCGGGAGCATTGGCGAAAACCACCAACTTGGCACAACCGATTGAATTTCTATCACGGGTCAAGTAGGCAGTTTCCTTAATGATTTCGCCCATTTCGGCGATAGCATCCATATTGATTCCGGCTTTGGTCGAAGCGACATTGACGGACGAACAGACTTTTTGAGTTACCGCCAATGCTTCGGGGATAGACTTAATCAGAGTCCGAGAACCATTGGAAAAACCCTTCTGCACCAAAGCACTGTATCCGCCGATAAAATTCACACCCAAATTTTCCGCCGCTCTATCCAAAGTTTGTGCGATTTTAACCGCACCTGACGGAGTTAAATTTCCGCAAAGCAGCGCAACCGGAGTTACTGCCACACGCTTATTGATAATCGGGATACCGTATTTTTTTTCAATAGCCTCGGCGGTGGGAACGAGTTTTTCGGCAGAATGCATAATTTTGTCGTACACATTGGCAATCAAACGCTCTTCGCTGTCGCTCTGACAATCATAAAGAGAAATTCCCATTGTTACGGTACGAATATCCAAACACTCCTCATGAATCATATTGAGAGTTTCTAAAATATCTTGAATAGCAACCATAATTTTTTTCGCTTTCTCTTAAATTTTGTGCATTGCATTAAAAATGTCTTCGTGCATGACATGGACCTGCAATCCGTCTGCTTTTCCGATACTCTCCATTTTGTCAATGAAAACATTAAACTCGACATTCAACTTGGCGACATCAACAATCATAATCATTGTAAAGTATTCATCTAAAACGGTTTGTGAAATATCAAGGATATTTGCGCCATACTCAGAGCAACCGCCTGAAATTTTAGCGATAATCCCGACACTGTCTTTGCCCAAAACTGAAATAACTGCTTTCATTTATAAATCTCCTTCGTAAAGTTCTATTTGTAAAATTTTTCTCTCATAATATAGCCCGATTTGCCGAAAAAACAAGTAAAAAATCAAGATTTCAGCAACTTATGAAACAATATATTTTTTGACCGCATCAAGTAAATTTTCAGCAATCGGGAGTTGCGAACAATCATTTTCAGCGAGAGTATTTCTGCCGAATCCGCTTAAAACAAGAATCGATTTTGCGCAACCGGCGGCAATCCCGGCTTGAATATCGGTAATCCTATCCCCGATCATGTAAGATTTGCTCAAATCAATATTGAAATCTTCCGCACCTTGGAGAATCATCCCAGGTTTCGGCTTTCTGCAATCACATTCTCCCGTAAAATCAGGATGGTGACAGCAATAGTAAAAACGATCAATTTTCACTCCGTTCAGAGCGAAAATTTCTGCCATTTTCTCATGAATTCTCTCCACATCCTCGCAAGAAAAAAAGCCCTTTGCAACTCCTGCCTGATTCGTTACAACCAAAAGTTTAAACCCTTCTCTCTGCAAAATTTGCAATGCTTCAATTACGCCATTTTCCAATACCAATTTATCAACTTCATGCAAATAATCAACTTCGACATTCAGCACTCCGTCACGGTCTAAAAAACACGCCTTATTTTTCACCCTGAGCCTCCATAATGAAAAAATGCAAAAAAACTTAATATTTTCGACTTAAAATACTTGATATTTTCGAATATGCAAGCTATATTATTCAAAAAGTTTAAGGAATTTTACAAAAATGACTATTTTTTATAAAAAATATTTAAATTATCGATTGTTTATCACCGAACTATTGTTGCACAAGCGACTTAGTTCGCGGATAGCTTTTTTGTGTTTTTAGTCAAAGCTATTCGCCAAAAATATTTTTTATTTACTCACTAACTTAAACTGAATGAAATTTTAAAACAAAAGGATTTTTTAATATGAACAACTTTCCAAAATACAAACCGATGCCCAAAGTGCCGATTGTAAACCGCACTTGGCCGGATAAAGAGATAACTTGCGCACCGACTTGGACTTCGGTTGACTTACGCGACGGAAACCAATCACTCCCGATTCCGATGAATCCGGAGAAAAAGTTGGCTTACTTCAAAATGCTGCTCGAAATCGGCTTCAAAGAAATCGAAGTCGGTTTTCCCTCTGCATCACAGGATGATTATGATTTCGTCCGCAAACTCATTGAGGAGAACTTAATCCCCGATGATGTAAAAATTTCTGTTTTAACCCAGGCTCGTGAACACTTGATTGCCAAAACAGTTGAGTCATTGAAGGGCGTTAAACAGGCGATTATCCACTGCTATGTAGCAAGCAGCGACCTGCACGGTCAATTTGTCTTTAACCACAACCGTGAAGAGGTTGAAGTCATGGCAATTGAGGGAACTCAAATGGTCAAAAAAATGATCGCCGAAGCAGGAATGACCGACATTATCAGTTATGAATTCTCTCCCGAAGAGTTTACCGACAGCGATTTAGACTTCACCATTGAACTCTGCAAAAAGGTCAAAGAAGTCTGGGGTCCTGCAAAAAAAGAAGATTTTATCCTGAATTTACCGGCGACCGTGGAAAGACGATCGCCTAACCAGTACGCTGATATGATTGAATACTTTATTCAAAAATACCCCTATATGGACGAAACTTCTATAAGCCTCCACGCTCACAACGATCAAGGTTGTGCCGTTGCTGCAACTGAACTTGCTTTGTTGGCAGGCGCAAACCGTGTTGAAGGAACTATTTTTGGTCATGGCGAAAGAACCGGAAATTTAGACATCATGGTTTTAGCGATGAATTTATTTTCAAGAGGTATCGAAACCGGCTTGAACTTTTCAAACTTAGACCACATCGTAAGTGTAGTTGAGGAGTGTTCAGGTATTGATGTGCATGTCCGCCACCCCTATGCAGGACAGTTGGTATTTACCGCTTTCTCCGGTTCCCATCAGGACGCTATCCGCAAAGGTATGGATAGAAGCGGCGAAATTCAACAGTTCTTCGGTCAGGGCTGGAAAATGCCTTATCTCCATATTGACCCCGCAGATGTCGGCCGCCAGTATGAGAAACTGATTCGTATCAACAGCCAGTCAGGCAAAGGCGGTATCGTCTATATCCTGGAAAAAGAATTCGGTATCTACCCGCCCAAAGTTATGCACCCTGAAATCGGTCAGGTTGTTCAGAAGTACATCGACAAACAGGGCGGTGAAATTGATAGTACCGGTCTGCGCCGAATTTTCGATGAAAACTTCGTAAATGTCGTCGGACCTTATAATTACAGCAACTACACCCGTGACATTTTGGAGCAACACGGTGATTCTATCGGCGTAAGTTTCACTTGGATCAACGGCGAAAAGCAAATCGACTTAAAAGGTGTCGGCAATGGACCGATCTCTGCGGTTTACAATGCTTTGACCCAAGATAAGCTGTTGCCTGAATTTTCTCTCGAAGACTTTTCAGAGCGTTCTCTCGGTAACGATGCAGATGCGAAAGCAATCGCCTTTGTCGGTATCCGTCTGAAAGGCGAAAAGCGATTGATTCACGGTGTCGGTATCCACTCAAATATCGACAGAGCGGCGATTGCGGCACTTATCAGTGCTTTGAATAGAGCAATAAAAAAATAACGAAAGTAAAAAATGACAGATCACAAGAAAAATAATTTAAAATTCTTTTTCCTTTTGGTAATTGCGGTAATTATTATTCACATAATAGTTATCAAGGTGTTTGTTATCGGCAATAGTGACGAAGGTAATACCCCAATCGATGTACCGAAAGATTTGAGCGTCGAACCAGAGTTATAATTTATGCAAAACATTGATTACATAAAACGAGCAAGATTGCAATTATTGGGGGTCATCTCCATAATTGCAGTCTTTGCTATTATTCTAACAGTAAAAATCTGCAATCTCGCACCGGTAAGCAAAGCAGAAAAAGCGGAAAAGCCACTTGTAAGTACCCCTCCTTTTCTCGAACCGAGATTTTTGCATGACTCGGAAATTACTCCTTTTATCGATAAGTTGAACTGGAACAAAACCGTTTACAACAATCTCCCTGGTGTACGAGTTGCCGAATACCCCAGAGCAGGAATTTTGATCGACTTAAACACCAACGAAGTCCTTTGGGCTAAAAATCCGAACACCAAACTCCCAATCGCCTCTATGAGCAAAATTATGACTATCCTGCTCGTGCTTGAAGAGATTAAGTCGGGAGATAAAGGCATCACTCTCAACTCACAGGTCAAAGCAAGCCGCCGCTGCGCCGCCATAACAACCGGTGCTATGGGACTTGTCCCGAATAAAATCTATAAACTTGAAGAACTCCTGCAAGCAGCGACAATCCGCAGTGCCAATGATGCCGCCGCACAATCAGGCGAATTTATTGCCGATTATTCATTAGAGAATTTTATCACTATGATGAACCAAAAAGCAATGCAATTAAAAATGCAGAACACACATTTTATCAATCCCCACGGACTCCCCGAAGGCAAAAAAGACAATATCAGCAGTGTACTTGATGTCGCAATTATGGCAAATGAGATTCTGCGCTACCCGGAATACATGAAATGGGCAAAAACTTATCAGACTTTTGCCGTAAATAATACCAAAGAATTGACCAATACCAATAACTTGGTGCGAAAACGCAAAACCCCCGGCGTGGACGGTCTTAAAACCGGTTACACTATCCGTGCAGGTTTCTGTTTGGCATTCAGCTGCATGAGAGACGGCCGCAGAATGCTCGGAGTTGTTACCGGGTTCAAAAGTGCGAGAGAGCGGGATAATTTCGCCGAAAAACTTTTGGATTGGGGCTACAATCAAAAATAACTTTTTCAAAAAAATCAGGTTAAATTATGTTTGACGAAAATAAAATTATCAGCAAAAAATTTGAGTGCATTCTGCAAGACAGCGCAAGTGATTTTCTCCATTTTTCATACAATGACGGCACAGAAATTACCTTAAAAAACTTCATGTGCAACAATTTCAATGAAGACGGAGCAATTTTGCAGAAACTCAAAGTCCATTCAAGTCTGGACAACTTCTCTGCTTCGGCAGAACTTTTTCAAACCATTCCTTTCGGAAGCGAATTTGAAGTGAAACGCAACTTCGACTTTACTGACAGTTTTGCCAGAATTATTGTCGATGTCAACCCCGGTATCGGCGCAATTGAAAAACTCAATTTGGAAGATTTTGAAATTACCGGAAACTTTACCGATTTAAAACTTTTTATCCTGAAAGATGGCAAAATTGAACTCAAAAAATTTGATTTAAATAGCGAAAATCAAATTTTTCACGATAATAACGAATTAATTCTGGCATTCAATGTAAGTGCTGAATCCGGCAATATTTTTGAATGCGGTTCAGGCAACGACCTCTGGCGTCATAATTCCGCAGTGAATTTTGAGAATTGCCAATCTCGTTTTACCCTCACAGGCAATCAAAATCGGATAACTTTTTCACGGCAGATTCTGAACTTCTCCGAAGCCGAATTTGCTCCTAAAAAACGCTCTTGGCGTTTAAAATACTATTTTGCTTATTTGGATGCAGAAAAAAACGCAAGCAATTCCTCTTTCCGCAAGGTCAATATTCAGGAACTTGTCGGCAAAGAGTTTGACCATGTAAATTCTTTCGCTTCAACTCCCTGCCTTGCGGCACCGCTTTGTCGAAGAAGCATCCGCAATTTTTTGCGTAAAGCAAATGAAAATATCGAACTTGAAGCAACACTGGCACTCTGCGACGACCCAGCGCACTTGGAACGCAATAATAGCGACAAAATCCTGCACTGGGCGATTGATGACTTTTTTGAATTATCGCTCTGGGCAAATAAACAGTTAAGTAAAAAAAATTACGCATTCCGATTTGTCCTGCAAAACGACATGCTTGCTGACTTAATCGCTATGCGCTCGCTTGCCAAAGAATTAGAAAACTCTATAGAAACGGAATAAAAAATGGCTATTACATCTAAAAAAATCAAAATCGAATCTGCCGATAACGGCATGAATTTTTTTTATGTTACTACTAAACACTCAACCTGTAAATTTACCGACTACGGCGCGCAGGTTTTAGCTTTCAAAGTTGGCGGAGATGAACTCCTCTGGGTAAGCGAAAAAAGTTATTTTGAGCCGCCCAAAGCAATCCGAGGCGGTATTCCCGTCTGCTGGCCCTACTTCGGCGCACCGAAAACTGCCGGGGATGTTGCCCACGGATACGCCAGAATCAATCAATGGGATATTACAGAAATCTCCGATATTGATAATGACAAGGTAAAAATTGTTATGACTTTGGACTCAAAAAAACTTCCCGATTGGTGCAATTTTCTGATGCTTTCATTGGAAATTGTCGTCGGGGAAACCTTGCAGATGAATTTAAAAACCGTCAATAACGGCAACAAAGATTTTGAATTAAGTCAGGCACTCCACACTTACTTCAATGTCAGCAATATTGCAGATATTGAAATCAGCGGCTTGGAAGATACTGAATACTTTGACGCTTTGGCAAATACAACCGTCCGTCAAAACGGCGTAATTACCTTTAATTCCGAAGTTGACCGCGTTTACTTGGATACCGACAAAACTTGTACTTTGATTGACCGCAACCGCAATTATCAAGTACAGATTAAAAAATCAGGCAGTCAATCAACTGTCGTTTGGAATCCCTGGATTGACAAATCCAAACGCATGGCAGACTTCGGCGATGATGAATATTTGTCAATGGTCTGTATCGAAACTGTAAATGCTAAACGTGACTCACGAATCCTGAAAAGCGGCGAAAGCCACACCTTACATTTGGAGATTGCTAAAAAATGAATATGACCATTGTAAAAACAGTATCACTTCTGCTTTGTGCAAATGTTTTCATGACCTTTGCGTGGTATTCGCATTTGAAAAATCTCTCTGCCAAACCGCTTTATATTGCGATTTTGGCAAGTTGGGGGATTGCGTTTTTTGAATATTTACTGCAAGTTCCTGCTAATAGAATCGGTCATGAAGAATTATCGATTGCTCAATTAAAAATTATTCAAGAGGTAATTACTCTCACCGTATTTTTCTTCTATGCGGTATTCTATGCGAAAGAACAACTTACATGGAACTATTTTTTTGCCGGCTTGTGCATGCTTGCAGCGGTATTTTTCATGTTCAGGAAATAGGTTTTTCCACCTTGACATTGGCACTGTAAAATTCTCCACGCTCACAGCGTTCAGAATTTACCAATCCTGCCTGCAAAAGCCCCTGCAATGCCGAATTAAGCATTTTCGCATCACAATTTGTTGCCAAAATCAAATCTGCCATAGTTGCCGGGCGACGGCGAATTAAGTTAATAATATTCTGCTGCAAGTTTGTCATCTCAATTGAACTGCACAAACTGACGCTTTTGTACTTAAAAGGTCCTACTGCTTCCACCGGCACAAACTTTTCCAGAGCCTCAATGAAACGCATAGTATTCTCTTTATTTGACGGCTTCACCCAATCACAAGTACCGGGACGATCGAGTGAATTAAGCTGAACTTTTTCAACTTTCATCTGCTTGATAATCTGGCAAAAACGCTCAATTGATTCGTCACTGTCATTGATTGTGGGAACAATAAAAAGTTCCAAAATAATTCGTGCAGATGCAATCTGGGTATAGGAAATCAAATTTTTCACAAAATCATCAAATTTAAGCGTTGAAACCGGTCGATTGATTTTCTGAAATTCCTCATCATTCGAGGCATCAAGTGAGGGGATACACAAATCCACATCACGGATTTCATCTAATAACTCTTTATCGCCAAAGCCGAGCGCATTGGTCAATAAACAAAGTTTAAATTGCGGATATTCGTCTTTAATAAAACGGACAATTTTGCCGATTTCGCTATTCAAAGTCGGCTCGCCTGCCCCGGAAAAAGTAATATAATCAAACTTGACACTATCATCGGCAAAAACTTCTTTAAGTTCCGCAATCACATCTTCTGCTTTGACAAAAGCACGACGCTCCAAACTCAAATTTGTGGTTGCACCTGCCTCACAATAAACACAATCAAGCGAACAGTATTTTTTCGGCACCAAATCTATCCCAAGCGACAAACCCAATCTGCGTGATGCCACAACTCCGAAAACATAGTTATATTTTTTCATAGTATCAATCACTCTCCGTCGAATCACCAATGGTAAATTGCACCACCACTATCAGCACAAAACAAAGCACAAAAGCCACCAATGCCCCATTAGAGATCGACAAAAAACGGCTATCAAAACCGTCAGCAAGAAATTCTCCATTATTGCTATTGCTTAATGGTAAACTCATTCTCCCGTCAGTCACATAAAATCTCTCTAAAAAGTTATCGTCAAAAATTTTAACCACCGGCAAAGCAAGCAGCATTCCCAGAATAGCCCAAATCGTATATAATCTCCCCGTTATCAGATTCGCCGCAGCCGAAATCGGAGTAAATCCGCAGATAACTAACCCGATTCCGCTGATAATTCCACCGACTATCGATGCCCAGAGGTAACTGATATTCACATGAATATTCACCAAACCGTTACGCTCGGCAAAGTAAAAACACATCGCTCCGCAACCTAAAACAAAGAGTACTGTTTTTATCAATCGACCGTCTTTCAATGTCAATATATCATGCACGCTTTTACGCCAAATCAGATCTGACTTCATCAATGCAAATCCGAAAATAAATCCGACAAAAACTGCCGCTGCCATTTCAGCATTTGAACTTAAATTAAGTGGTTCCATAACTTTTTCCTCCTACGATATTCGGCTTATTCATCACCGGAACTTTGTCCGCCATTTTCCAGCAAAATCGCCAGGATTCCGCCGCTTAAAATCAAACTTGCAAGGTAAATCCATGCCCCTGCCGACATCTGAATTGCCGACAAAAACTGTCCATAAATTGACTCGCCTGCAATTTGAATTCCGCTCATCACCAAAAATCCTCCGATAAGTCCGCAAATTATTGTCTTAAATGCCCGAATCGTAATGCCGGAATCATAATTTGCCAAAAGCTGAAACTTAAAATTTCCGCTCAATATCGCCGATACAAAAACCCCAAGCAGAATACCTGCAAGTAAGCCCAATGAATAATTATCCCAGGAAATTCTATTAAACTGCTCATCTGCGGCACTCTCTGCACAATAGTCACCGACAATAGTGAAACTTTGCCCCATGCCCAGCGATTCATCAATTAAGTGCAGTCCAAGCAGAAAAGCGAAAATTAAAACCCCACCGCCGATATAGAAAGGCCATTTCCTATTAAATATTCCCATTTTCTCTATTCCTTATAATAAAATCTCATAATCCACTCAAACGGAACTGTTTCATTATCATATTGCGATCTCGAATATGCCCGCTGATTGTCCAATCCCAAAGAAACCGTTTTATTTCTTGAACTACCTCCAAGTCCAAGCAATTCCAGAGTAACTTTTCCTTCTTGCAATTTCACCGGGACAATATAGAAGCCATTATCGCTTTTGTCAAGTTCGAAACGATGAGTTTTTCCATTTATTTTTATCAAAGCGCTGCCTGTTGGATTTTCTCCATACAACATAAACTTCAAATTACCCTCCTGCGACAAATCGGCAACTTTAAACTCCTTAACGACCTTTTTGTGTTTCTCCAAAGTGAAAAGCTTCCAATCCCCGAAACTCATCGGTCCATAATCAAATATACACTTTTCACCCTCATTCAGGGTATTTATTTGTGTCCCGTCTGGTCGGACAAAGGTCATAATGATTGCTTCATAGTGCTGACGATAAGTCGAATAAGCAAAACACACCAAGAAAATTCCGCAAAACAACGAAAAACCGAACCATTTAAAGAATCTCTTATCCTTCGACTTGATCCCGTCGATTAAATAAGCAACGGCAATTCCGCCCCAAACCGCCATGTCCGGCAGAATCGGTGCTCTGAATCGACCCAAGTTATAAAAAAATGCGATCGAAAGTTGATAGAATATCACACAAAGAAAGAGCATTTGCATCGCCCAATCTTTCTCTTTAAACATCTTTTTTAAACTCAAAAATATCCCGGTCATGCCCAGAATAATTATGATAAACGGCTGACCCAAAACATTGTACTTCAAAAAAACATTCTGCCCCATTCCCTCATAAAATGAAACATTATTAGGAATCTCGCCCCAACTCCAAAAAAGCAACACCTTCCTGAAACTTAACTCTATGTACTCTAATGGTTTATCCAAAAAATAATCCAATATTTGCAACGGCACACTACGCTCCGCATCTCGTGCCATAAAAATCTCATAACTTTCCGGGTATTCCATCGGTCCATTGCCCATAAAATAATCTCTGCCACCCGGAGGCGATTCAGGAGTATTACCCAGAGCCAAAACCGCCGCCGAAGCAGTTGAAGCCCCGGTCAATCTGCCAAGTTTAATGCTATTATAGATAATAAACGGCGATTGAGCAAGAAAAATTCCGCCGAAAATAATTCCGACATACACCCAGGATTGCCAATTTTTTCTTTCGCTTCTCCCTTTAAGCACAATCAAGGGCAAAATACCGAAAAGCATCAAGTAAATATTACCTCTTGTGGCACAACTTATACCCATTACCAAGGCGGCAAGAAAATAGAAAAGACAACTTTTTTTGAAACATGCCTCTTGCACCGCCAAAATAAGTAAATAAGAGAAAAACACCACATTAAAAGTTTGCAGCGTGGCAATTTTCATATAAGGAGTATAGAAAATCAATACCCCGGAAATTGCAGTCAAAATCGCCGCAATAAGCCCTGCTCTTTCGCTTAAAACCTTTTTCCCGATAAGACCTGTCAGAAAAACCGTAAGGGCCCCCAAAATCGCTTGAACTATTATCGGCGCAACTAAACTCTCTCCGAATATCCACACTATCGGTGCCAAAAATCCAGCATAATAAAACGGCTGATAATAAAACGGTCCGCTGAATTCACCACGAACCAACTCTCTGGATAATTGAATATAAGTCGCTGGATCAGTGCTTGGCGCAGGGTGCAGAACCGCCCTCGATACATGCATCAAGTCAAACGCGACATACAATCTTACTCCCAATGCCGCCAATGTGATAAAAAACAGATATTTCAAAAAACGATCAAATTTCATCAGAGTTCCCTCACTTCATTCGGGAAAAGGCAACTGCTGAAATGTTCCGAACTACCATCATCAACTGCAACCAAAGATGCTTCATGACTTAAACACTCATCTCGCCTCATCGGACAACGAGAATAGAATGCACACCCCTTTATCTCACTTCGAGCTGACGGCACATCTCCATGCAGCATGATACGATTAACGCCATTCAAATCCAACTTCGGCACTGCTGAAAGCAAAGCCTTGGTATATGGGTGTTGCGGATTCCCTGTAACTTCATGCGATGGACCCATTTCCACAATCTTGCCTAAATACATCACCATAATCCTATCGCTTATATGTTCAACAACCGCCAAGTCATGGGCGATAAAGATAAATGAAGTGTCAGTTTTTTCTCGGATTTCACTCAATAAATTAATTATTTGTGACTGCACACTGACATCAAGCGCTGAAACAGGTTCATCGGCAATGATCACTTTCGGCTGTACCGCCAGAGCCCTGGCAATACCGATACGCTGTCTTTGTCCCCCGGAAAATTGATGGATATACCGTTCCATGGCGGCAGGAGCTATTCCGACTTGTTCAAGCAGTTTCGCAATCTCTTTTTTGCGTTCCTTTTTATCTAAATCGGTATGAATCGCCAAAACTTCATCCAAAATTTCGCCGACAGTCATTCTGGGATTTAATGAACTGTACGGATCTTGAAAAATAAACTGAATATTTTTGCGAAACTTGCGTAATTTACTGCCATTTAACTTCAAAACATCAATATCGTCGAGCATTACACTGCCGGCATGCAACTGCTCCAATCTCACCAAAGCCCTGCCGAGGGTACTTTTCCCGCAGCCGGACTCCCCGACCAAACCGATAATTTCATTCTCTTTAAGTTCAAATGAAACGCCGTCAACTGCCCTTAATGGCGGTGCTTTTTTACGCAAAAAACCATTTTCAGAGTAATAAACTTTTAAATTTTCGACTTTTAATACTGACATTTGGCTATTTCTCTAAATTAAATTATTGAGCAAAGGTACGATGTTCCCAACTTGCAGGACGATTATGCGGCAAACGACTTACGCCTGAACGCTCCTGCGGAGAGCATCCGCCAAGAATAATAATTACTCCGGAAAGACAAAATACCGTCATAATCACAATTAAGACGGTATTTTTATTTTTTTTATCTGAATTCGACATAGAACTCTTTTGGTTTTATTCAGCAGTTTCTCCGCCCTCTGCTCCGGGAGTTTCTGCAACGGCTTCGACGGGAGCTGCCGGGAAAAATCGCTCTTTCAAGGTTGCACCCAAGCCGTAAGAGTCCATTTCAAGCAACTGAAAAGTCAATGCAGCTGCAAGTGAGATAAATATCAGAATGATAAATACGCCTAAAGTTTTAGAAGCCATATTCCAATTCCTCTCTTTCAGACTTACTGAACGAAGTCAACTATTACGGTATCACCGACTTTGATATTATTGATATCATCTGCCGGAACTTCAACGATTGAGCATTTATCAGCAACATTGGTTGCTTCTGCGCCCTTGACAATCAACTTGACATCGGGAGTATCGAAGTTACGGACGATATTGAACTTCATGCCTTTTTCGATTTTCGGGTCAACCAAATTGTTCTTGTTGCCGAGCCACTGAGAAACTCTGGTGAGAGCTCCCAAGTCAACTACTACGAAACCGAAGCGTTCATTAATTTCGATAACCTTACCTTTTACAGCCTTGCGAGCATCTACGCCGCCGACAGTCCACGGAGTTTCCAAATTATCTTCATCGATAGTGATGATTGATTTAAGGAGGTTATTTTCGTTATTGCTTGCTTCCAAGTTCTGGTTCAAGCGAGTAATATCAGCCTGACGGTTAGCAACGGTGCTATTCAAGCGTTCGATTTCCTGTTTTGCTTTCTGCAATTCACGACGAGTATTATCGAGATCGGTTTTCAATTTTGAAATAGTTGCCTTCAAAGTTCTGGTTGCATTGGCAATTGCATTTGCATCATTTACAGAAACATTACCGCTTCCGCTTGCCTGTGCCAATTCACGAGCCATATTCTGATAACGAGTCAACTGCTCATTCATGCTTTTCAATTTAGCATTCAAAGCACTCAATGCCTTGCTGGGGTCATTATCATTTCTCATAGCATTCTTATTTACAGTAACGCCGACCAAACTTGCGGTACTTGCGATACCATTTACCAAGTTATCACGACGATTTTTCATTTCAACGACAGCCTTTACGATTGATTCGCTTGAAGCGAGAGAAGTTTCAACTGCGGTCAACTTGCTTTCAGAGGGGACACCTCTCATTTCGATATTTTTAGCAATTCTGGTCAAAGCATCAATATATTCGCTGCGCTGCTTCATCAATTGCTCTGCGCCGCCGGTCAATTCAGACAAAACACTATCCATATTAGCATATTGAGTATGGTGCAAAGTTTCAGTAGTAACCTTTTCAGCGATTTGAGTTCCGCTATCTTTGTCCATAATTGTTGCAACTTCATGAGATTTCTCACCGAATTTGCCCCAACCTTCCAACAACTGGACGCGTTTCTCATACAAGAAAAATGATGTTACCGCTAAAGCAATTGCAAACAGCAAAACGAGTACACTCAAAATAATATTAAATACTTTCATAATACTTCCTTATTTTATTATATTAACACCTTTTTTAATCACAAAATAATACACATACTCTAAACTTATCACATTAAAAGAGATTTTCAAGGCAAAAAACAAAAAAAATTGAGTTTTTTTCTTGTTTTTTTCATTTTTTCGACAAAAAATCAATTATTTCTATCAAAAAAAACTATTTTAGTTCTTAAATTACCACCTTTACTCCGTCCAAAGCGTGAATAGTATTAGCGATATTTTCCATCTCTTCTTTATTTGCCAGCTGCTTGCTGAATGCGAAAGTTTTGTATGTACCTGAACTTGAAACACTTGTGTTTTTCAAATCATCCAAAACACCGAATTCTTTCATCAATTTTTCAATCTCCGGCACTACCGTAGATTCCTTGGCACTCTCAATGATCACCCGATACGTCCAATCAACGGGGAATTTGATCTCCTGTTCATTCATCTCTTGCATTATTTCTCACTCCAATACGGTGAAATTTCACGAAGTCTGGCAATAATCGGCGGAAGTTTATCCAGAATAACATCGACTTCGCTCATGTTGTTATAGCGGGAAAAACTGAATCTGATTGTACCATGTGCCGCAGTGTAAGGCAATCCCATTGCCCGCAAAACATGTGACGGCTCCAAACTTCCGGTGGTACATGCACTGCCGCTGGAAGCACAAATATTCATCATATCCAACAACATCAAAATAGATTCACCCTCAATATACTCAAAACTTATGCTTGAAGTATTCGGCAATCTGGAATTCAAATCGCCATTAATACGAATTTTCGGAATTCTTTCAAGCAAACCTTTCTCCAATCTGTCACGCATTTCAGCAAGCACAAGCACTTCTTTATTAACTGATTCCGCCGCAATTCTGCATGCTTCGCCCAAGGCAACAATCGAAGCGGTATTCTCTGTGCCGGCTCTTCTGCCCAACTCCTGATGACCGCCGACAATCAAAGGTTTAAACCGCACTCCCCGGCGAATATACAAAACACCTATACCTTTGGGGGCGTGGAGTTTATGACCGGATAAACTCAAAAAGTCTATTGAATTTTTTGACATATCAATCGGCACTTTGCCAACTGCCTGTACAGCATCGGTATGGAACAAAGCTCCTTTAGCGTGAGCGATTTCAGCAATTTCCTCAACCGGATAAATATTTCCGATTTCATTATTTGCCCACATAATAGAAACAATTGCGGTATCGGTATCGACCTCTTTTTTCAGTTTTTCCATATCCAATCTGCCGCGGTCATCGACACCGATATAACTTATTTCGTATCCCTGACGGGCCAATTCTTTACATTTAGAAAGGATAGCGGGGTGTTCGACCTTGGAAGTAACAATCTTTTTTCTGCCTTCCTGGGTAGCGATTGCGCTCATAATCGCCGCATTATCGCTCTCTGTTCCGCAACTTGTAAAAAGGATTTCGGTTGCACAATTATCTTTGTTGCGGAAATTCGCGCCGATTAACTGAGCCACCTGCCGTCTTGCCTCTTCGATATCGGGCATAACAAGTCCGCCGAAACTGTGAATGCTTGACGGATTGCCATATCTTTCGGTCAAATATGGCAACATTTTGGCAACGACAGCCTCATCTACTTTGGTCGTTGCATTATTATCCAGATAAATTACATTACTCATTTTAACAACTTTCAACCTCTAATTCGGGGGACAAGAACTCTTTTAACTTGCCTTCGACGGTGTTTTTCAATGTAACATTGCTTGCGGGGCAACTTGCACAACGCCCCTGCAAACGCACTCTCACCAAATTACCCTGCAAATCCATTAACTCAATTGAGCCGCCGTCTTTTTCGAGCAACGGTTTAATTTCACGATCAAGGATCTCCTGAATTTTCATAATTTTCTGCACAATCGAAAGTTTATCAAAACCATCTGCCGACTTTGCAAGTTCTTGATTTTCAGGACTTTTCCACATATCATCGAGGATTTCCTGAATTTTGTCCAAACAGGCACCGCAAGCACCGCCGGCTTTGCAGTAATTGGTAACTTCGCTTGCCTTGTGCAAATTATTGGTTTTAGCAACATTGATAATAGTGCTGTCGGTAACTCCGAAACATTTGCAGATAATCACTCCGTCATGCTGGTCATCATCGGCGACAGTTTCGCCGCGGTAATCAGCAATTGCCGCCTGCAAAGCCTCCATGCCCATTACGGAGCAGTGCATTTTTTCCTCCGGGAGTTCGCCCAAAATTTTGACAATATCCTGATTGGTAACTTTCGCCGCTTCCTCCAAGGTCATGCCTTTGACAAGTTCAGTCAAAGCCGAACTTGAAGCGATTGCGCTGGCGCAGCCGAAAGTTTTGAACTTCGCTTCGACAATTCTACCATTTTCATCAAGTTTGAAGGTGAATTTCAAAGCATCACCGCAACTCATATTTCCAACTTCACCGACACCGTCAGCATTCTCAACTTCGCCGACATTGCGCGGATTAAGGAAGTGATCCATAACTTCTTTATTGTAATTCCACATTTTCTGTCCTCATATATTATGTTTATTACTATTTACACCTGCATTGAAAACCAAATTGCCGCCGCCACCAACAACGAAGTTACTCCAATAACTCCGATTAAAAGCATTAACAATTTAGTAATATTTTTCAATTGTTTATAAAAACCTTTTACATCAACATTATTTGCGCCGAAAACTTCGGAAGTTTCCGTATCGCCATTCAATTCCATTTGAGCTTCCAAAGAGAAGAAGTTCATTCTAAAATTCTCAACAGTTTTCACATAATCGTAAAACTCTTTTGAGTCTTCCGGGTCGCTCAAACTTTTTAACTTATCCAATTTTTCACTCAACTCATCAATCAGCTCACGGCGTTTTCTGCCCTGTTCAACTGCGAGTGCATCCAACTGCTGTAATCTGGTCAAACTTTTCACAGCTCTATCCTGAATATCCAGTTTCGCCCGATAGACATCGATAAGTCTATTCTCCTGTGCCTTGGAAAATTTAGCACCATTAATATCTTTATTATCAGCATTCAAATTGCCTTGATACGACGGAAGCGAAGACGATTTTTGGGTCGCCATACGAATTTCCGAAGAAAATTTTTGCAAATTGTCACTGACGTATTCTCTTTTGCCCATTTAGCACCTCTTTTTGTCATTTTATATAAGATACACGCTTTTACGAAAATCGCAAATAAACTGTACGATTTTTTTGCAATTATCTTCTAAAAAAAGTTATTATTTAATAAAAGCACGAATTTTGCTCTCTTTTTTACCCATTCCGGAGAGGATATATTGAGTGGTTACGACCTTGTACTTGTGCTTTTTGCCGCCATTACTGTGATAAATAAAAAGTTTGTTGCCGTACTTTTTCGCTACTTCCGACAATTCTTCACGCATGACTGCCAATTCATCAGCGTCAAGTTCAATTACCATATAATTATCCTCATAAGGAAAGAGTCTGCTCAAAGCGAAAAGATTTAAATTCCTCACATCGTAATTTTTGCCTTCAATTACTTGCAGCAAATTGATATAAACATCACCGTCATTGCAAAATTCTTTCATAAAAGTTAAACTTAAATTCTCCTGCAAACTTAACTCTTTTCTGAAATAGCTGCAATCAATCTCAATTTTTCTACCGGCAGTTTTCTGCAAAGTTCGCCATTCATCGTATATTTCCTGATACTTATTCGGAACATTTTGATTTGCAACACTTTCCAAATTCAGCAGTTCTGAAACAATCCGCCTTGTTTGCCGCTTTGCCGTATCAAACTCAATTACAATATGTGCCAAAGACTCCGCATAGGGCGCACCTTGAACATAATAACTGTTACGAATCACTTTTCCAACTTCGACGGTATGAGTATGACTGCCGATTATCAGGTCAATCATCGGGAATTTCTTCGCAATATCGAAAATCGTTCCGCCTTTGAAGTACAATCCGTCATGCATAAGCAAAACAATAATATCCGCTTTTTCTTTTGTCAAAGTTCTGATTGCACCTAAAAGAGCCTTGTCATTATCAAGGAATTTAATTTCATTTTGAGGGACAAGACGCCATTTGAGATTTCTTTCAGTCATGCCGATAAAGCCGATTTTGACACCATTACGCTCGATAATTTTGCAAGGCAATGTCTTTAATTTGTCAAAATTCACATTGGCAGAAAGAATTTCTGCCGAAGCTGCCGAATAGACTTCAACCATGTTATCAACCCCGAAATCGAAGTCATGATTGCCCAATACCATAAAATCATAATCGAGCAAATTCACAGTTTTCATCATAAGTTTGCCCTTTTCCAAGCGGTTCACCGCACCACCTTGAATCAAATCACCGCAATCAACCAGAAAAGTATTCTCATTTCTGCCGATTTTATCAAGCAGCATGCCGACTCTGATAAGTCCGGAATTTTGACGACACAAATTACCGTGGACATCCGATGTGACAAAAATATCAAACTTGACATTTTCGCCGAACAACGGAATCCATAAAACCCCGATAATTAACAAAATAAGCCTAATTTTTCTCATAATATAATAAAATACATCAAAAAAATGAAAATTCCACTTGAAAAAATTAAAAATTGTGCCATATTATATATAATGTTATTTTCTTTGCAATCTGTTTGACGACAGAAAGCAAATGTGATTGGCAAAAAATAATTAGAAAAATTAATAACATACAGAGGTGAAACTATGTCACAACATGCAAGTCTCCGCGTCGGCGGAAAAATTCGTAAAAAACGCAACGTTATGAAGCGTTTTGAAAGATTGGATGTACTTCGTGCAGAAGGTCGCATCGCAGAAGACAAAGTTTTCGGTCTTCCCAAAACTAAGTCATTGGATTAATCTTTCCAAAGAAGCTCAAAAGCTCCGATTTTTTAAGTCGGAGCTTTTTTGTTGCATCGTTTAAGCATTTGTGAAACTTATTTTGGTATCAAATAGGTTGAGGCAAGGTGGGTATTGGGATTATAGACAAGAAAAAGTTCTTTTTTGCTTGCGTTTTGCCACACTCTGATATTTTCAGTTTTGACCATATTTTTTAAAACATGATCTTCTGCGAAAGTATTTTTATCAATCTCCACAAGTCCGAAAACATCTGTATTTTCTTCAACTACGGAAACTTTTTCAGGAATGATATTTTCAAGGTGAATTACAAGATAATTATCAACTTTTTGAACTGGCGGTAAATCTTTTTGAGGAATTTGC
This sequence comes from Victivallaceae bacterium, assembly GCA_045651565.1. GTDB lineage: Bacteria > Verrucomicrobiota > Lentisphaeria > Victivallales > Victivallaceae > RGIG5270. The sequence goes on from JAZRSP010000263.1 coordinate 18,754, forward strand.
AAGTAGAATCCGGCTTGAGAGGACACAAGTGCCATTCGAGCTTTTTCTTTTGAGTGAATGCCCCTATTATTCAGCGATATTATTCCCAGCAAAAATGCAGCAACAAAAATTATTCCGATTGCCGCATAAGATAGGTATGAATATTTTCGGTTATACTCCGTTTTGAAGATAAGTTTATATTGATAGAATCCCCACAAGGCAGTCAAAATCAGCGTCAAAACAATTGAGAGAAGCCACCATACCCAATTTTCTGCCGACAATCCTGCAACTTCACGGAAAATCAAAAAATTAACCAACAATGACGCTAATGCCAGAAAAGGTACAAGTACAATTATGCTCAAAAGCCATGCAATATAATTTTTAGTTTTTTTCCAATCAAAAGCCATTATTGCAGCCTATGCTTTTTCCGATTGACAATACTATACAATATGCAGCTGAAAATTGCTCCGCTTCCGTCACAGAGCATATCTTTCTGCGCATCCCAGATGTCGCCCTGACTCCCCAGAAAGTCATTACCGGCACTTGGTGCGGCAATTTCGGCATAGATCCACTCAACGAGTTCAAAAATCGCCGCCACACCGAAAATTGCCATAATCATCAAAAATATCGCCAAAGTCCTGGTTTTAATCAAGTTACGGCTTTCATAATACTCCAATCCGGCATAGGCAAAAAATCCCACCATAAAATGGCACATGCGGTCAAAGTTATTCCGTTCAAAGCCGAAAAATTCAGTAACATAATCAAAAGGCACTCTCGCAAAACTATAATGTCCGCCTACGGTATGGCAATAAATATAAATTGCCATTAATCCATACGCCCAATTGGAAAATCGCACCCCTTTTCGGTACAAAATCACCAAAGCTGCCACAATGACAACCGAGAAAAAGTTCTCTGTGCACCACATTACCCTGCTGTAAGGATTTATTGATAAAGCCGCAAACTCTATTAAATAAATCCCCAGCAGAAATTGCGGAAATTTTTCAGACAGAAACTTTTTCAACTTCACCTCAAATTATAAGTTGAAAAATTCTTTGGTTGTGTCATACGCCATATTTTTTGCCAAAGCAAGTGCGACATTTTCGGGCATCTGACCTTTTTCAACAATTCCGCCCAAAACATCACTCATAACCCGACGGAACATCTCAAATCTCGAACCGTAAGAGAGCAGTTTGCGAGAATCAGAAACCATTCCAGCAAAGGCACTTAATAAGTCGACACTGCCGATATATTCCAATTGACGCTTCATGCCGACAGGAGTATCGCACAACCACCACGCTGAACCCAAACGAACTCTGTATCCGAATGCTCTGGCAATAGTTGCCAAAGTCGCCTGCTGTGACGGGTCAAGGCAATAAAGTACCACTTTCAAGCAATCATCATAAGCATTAAGGAAGTTCAAAAGTCCATTCAAATGGTCTTGATAATAATATGAAATATCTCCGCCGACATCAGGGCCCAAAGACTTGAAAAGCGAAGTTCTAACATCACGAACTGCCCCCAAATGAAGTTGAGTTACCCAGTCTGTTTCCTTATTCCATTCGCCGAATTTCATCATCAGCACGCCCATAAAATTATCAATTTCCGCCTGCGATAACTCTTTGAATTTACGGGCTTTATCAAAAGTTTTTGCGGCTTCGTCATAGTCGCATGAAGCACAAACCATATACTCCAAACCGTGGTCGGAAGCCCGACAACCATGTTCATCGAAAAAGTCATGAGATTCTTTCAAACATCCGAGCAATTTATCCAAACTTGTAATCGGGTCCGCAAACTTATTACCCATTTTTTCAATGTAGCTATTCCAGTCAGCGGCAAAAATTTTCATCGCCTTATCGGGACGCCAAGTCGGACGCACGATAACTTTTCCCAATTTTTCATTAACCACATCATGATACTCCAAATCATCCAACGGATCGTCGGTTGAACACATAGTTTCGACATTCAATCTGCGTAAAATGTTGAGCGGCAAATTCTCTTCTCGCTGCAATAATTCAGTGCCTTTGCGGTAAATTTCTGCCGCAGTATCTTTGTCCAAAACCTCGTTAATTCCCAAAAAACGCAAGTCCAAGTGAATCCATTCATAGCAGGGATTAGGGGCGATTTTCGGAAAAACTTCGCCGAGTTTCATAAACTTCTCATAATCACTTACCTCTTTGCCGGTGATATATTTTTCTTCAACACCGCATTTACGCATAACTTCCCACACATAGTGGTCAGTTGCCGCAAAAAGCTGCCACATATTGGCAAAAGGTTTATTCTCTGCCAAAGCTTTGACATCTGCATGGTTATGGGGATCGACAATCGGCAATGAGCAAATTGATTTATAAATTTTTTTGCCGACTTCATTGGTCAAAAGATAATTTTCATCTAAAAACATAATACTCTTTCCTCTCAATTTTATTATTATTTATAATGTAACACCATTTTTAAAAATTGCAATTTCATAATCGCCGACTTTTTCGTTGCAAGTAGATTTTTCACCTGAAACAACCTGCAAAACATACTCTATAAACTTCTCTGTATCACCGTCAGCCATTGCGTCATAGTCAATCCATGACTTTTTCCTTGCCGCCAAATTGCTATTGGTTGCAACTTTAATCGTCGGCACAACCGAACCCAATGGAGTTCCTCTGCCAGTAGTAAAAAGTATCAAGTGGCATCCGACACTTGCCAAATTTGTACAAGCCACAATATCATTGCCGGGTCCGGTAACTAAATTAAGTCCGTTTTTATTCAATCTTTCGCCAAGTTTAAGCACATCGACGACGACACTTGACCCGCCTTTTTGGACACAACCGAGCGACTTATCCTCCAAAGTAGTAATTCCGCCCGCCTTATTTCCGGGCGACGGATTCTCATAAATCACCTGGTTATGTTTGGCATAATAATCTTTGAAATCATTCACCATATCGACACATTTTTGAAAAACTTCTTTGCTTTCGCAGCGATTCATAAGCAGAGTTTCCGCTCCGAACATCTCCGGAACTTCGGTTAAAACCGAACTCCCCCCCTGCTTGACCAACCAATCAGAAAATCTACCGAGCAAAGGATTTGCCGTAAGCCCGGAGAAACCGTCCGAGCCGCCGCATTTAAGTCCGACTTTAAGTTCAGAAAGCGGAATTTCGGTGCGGGCATCAACTCTATTATGCTTCAATTCTTGAATAAGTTCCGCTCCTCGTGCTTCATCATCGACTTCTTCTTGTGCCACCATGAAACGGATATTCAACTTGGAATAATCCCCCAAACGCTCCTTGAAACTTTCAAGCGTATTATTTTCGCAGCCAAGTCCGACAATAAGAACTCCGCCTGCATTCGGGTGATGTGCCAGAGTTGCCAGAATTTCTGCAGTAAGTTCATGGTCTTCACCCATTTGCGAACAACCATAGGGGTGGCAAAGCGGAATTGCATTGTATTTGTACGCCAATCTCCGCACCAAACCATTTACACACCCGACCGTAGGAATAATCCAAATATCATTGCGGATACCAACTTGTCCGTCGGCTCGTTTATATCCTAAAAAAGTTCGGTTGCACTCAATTACTATCGGTTCAAAATCAGGATCGTAACAGTAATTTAATTTACCGGACAAATTTGTTACAACATTATGAGTATGAACATGTTCGCCCTTTTTAATCTCCGAAGTTGCCCGACCAATCGGCATACCATATTTAATAATATTCTCGCCGACGGCAATATTTTTCAAAGCATATTTATGGCCGTCGGTGCGAATTTCTACATTGTCGGATGGGTGAATAATCATTCTGCAACTCCCATTTTGACTTTTTCAGTGAAATTCGGAATAGTATTTAAATCCATTCCCCACAATTCAGCATTGCCTAAAATCTCTTCAACCGTCGGATTTAAGGCGAAAAATTCTTTTACACTAGGAGAATCTTCAAACTTTTCCTGACGATAGAATTTAATCAAGTACGCCATAGATTTTGTGAGGCATTCGGGCAATTCGCCTGTGACTTTCAAATAGTCAAGCAGACTCGGCAAAACCCGAACACGCCATTTAGAACTTGAATTTAAGGCAATTGACAACAACCTATGGTTGGCATACGGATTGGCAAATCGCTCCAAAACGCTTTCAGCATAGGCTTTTTTCTGCTCATCGGGCAAATTAATTGTGAGCATGACTTCTTCGAAGAGAACTTTTCGCAAAAATTCCCCGAACTTTTCATCTTTGACCATCTCATCGACAAAGGTAAATCCTGCCAGATGCGCACCCAGCACACTCGCAGTGTGAGCTCCATTCAAAAATCTCACCTTGCGGGTGCGGTACGGAGTTTGGTCATCGGTAAAAAGCACATCAACTCCTGCCTTATCCGCCGGAAACTCCTCTGCAACTTGCTTCGGACACTCGATAACAAAGAAGAAAAACGGCTCGCAACAGACCAGCAAGTCATCACGCACGCCTAATTTATCCCAATACTTCTCTGCTTCATCTCTCGGATAACCTGCTACAATTCTATCAACCAATGTGTTGCAGAAAATGCACTCATTTTCAACATAATTCCGTACCTTTTCATCAGAAATATACTTCAAAACACACTCTTTAAGTTTATCTCCATTATGCTCAATCAATTCGCAAGGGATAAAAATCAATCCCCCCAAACCAGCCTTGCATCTGGCAGTAACAATTTCCGCCACCTTATTCGGAAAAGTATCGACATTTTCCCGATATTCAATTCCGGCCTCGGTTGTATTGGAGAAAACAAATCTTAATTCCGGGAGCAATGCACTTTCAATCATCTTCTCGCGCTCGGTAACAGCATTAACCACACTCTCGACACTCTCGACCAAGTCAATTTTCTCAATTTTCTGGCCATTCTCAACTCCACGACGAATAACATGATAAAGTCCATTCTGGCTATTAATCACATCGCCCATCCCTGCTTCCAAAGCCTGAATTATTCGCACACTACCATTAAAATCGCCATTTTTATTCATTCGGTCAATCATCCAATCGACAAACGCACGCAAAAAATTCCCCTCACCGAACTGCAATACCTTTACCGGATATTTCATCGCCTCTTTTCTAACTAATTTTTCCATAAATTCTTCCTTTTGTTTCACTCTTGCCATCGTTGGCAATTTCTACTTATTACAATATAATTCGATTTTTCAAAAATACAATTATTTTTTTAAACTTTCTCGCAAAATAAATTTAAGAGATAAGGGTTTTTCGTCAATTTTTTTATGCAAAATCAACTTCATAATACGATCGGTCAACTCCTCTGCCGGGTGTGCCAAAGTCGAAAGCGGCGGATTCAAATAACTTGCGTAACTCTCGTTATCCAAACCAATTACAGCAATATCTTCCGGAATTTCAATTGAGTGTTTGTGGGCATAAGAATAGAAACCTGCCGCCATACGGTCGGTATCGAAAAACACCACATCGGCATTAGTTTTCATAATTTTATCCCCTAAATTTTCGCCGTTTTCAAATTCATAATCCGATTCAATTTCAGAAATCTGCATCGGCAAATTTGCCTCTTTTGCCTGCATAACTCCAAGCCGTCTGCTCGGCAATCGTCCGCAATAGAGAAAATGTTTGAAGCCCATGCGTGCCACTTCATGAATCATCTCCTGCACACTTCCAACACGATCGACCTGCACGACATAATCGACATCATTCATATCGCAATCAACGAAAATAAACTTCAAAGGATACTTTTTATTCATCTTGGAAAGGAACTCTTTTTGAGTAAAATCATGATCTGCCTGGATAAAAACCACCACAAACTCGGCAATTCCCGCCCAATTTTCCAGCATCTTCTCACACTCCTGCTGATTATTTTCAGCAATTTTGCCGAGCAGGGGATAAAACCCGTTATTAATCAAAGCCTCATTGAGCAAATTAAGTTTATGTACCGAAGCATTTTTATCAAAAGCGGAAAAAAGGATACCGACAAAGTTTTTTTTCTGCAAACGCAAACTCCTTGCCGCCATATTCGGAATATATTTGTGTTCCTTTGCCAAAGCGAGAATCAACTCCCGCTTCTCTGCATTGACATGAGGATAATTATCCAGAACTCTTCTGACAGTTCTGATAGAAGTTCCGGACAACTCCGCCAATTGCTTTAATGTAACCATAATGACTTAATTCTGTTTTTTCAGAGTTAACTATTTTTTCGCCGCCTCATCTTTGGGCGGAGCATTCCAAACTCTTCTCGCTTTACCGACGAAGACCTTTGATTTAAGCTTAATAAACTTCTCTCCGAACATATTTTTCAAATCGTTAAAAAGTTCATAAGTCAGCATGAACTTAATTTGAGTATCAATAAAGACATGTTCCCCATTTTCAGTAGAGTAGCAAACCACCAACCGGGTTTCGCCGGGATTATTGTCGGCAAAAGTCTTGATTTTCTCCCACTTGCTCACCTCGCAGTTTCCACCGTCACAGTAGACAATGACCTCTGAAATCTCTTCTTTCATGACTTCTTTGAGATAATTCACCTCATCGACCATAATTCTGAAACTTTCTTCGGCATCTTCTTCGCCGTTAGCAACTTCGGCTTCTTTTTTGCTGATAGTCCCACTAAGTACAATCGGCAATCCGGGAGTTAAAACAATTTCCTTCTCTTTCATCGACTCAATCACCCTCTTATAGAGCATACATTCTGTCGAAGTAGTCAAATCTTCAAACAACAATATCCCGAAAGGATTACCGGATTTTTTGCTCATCTTTTGGGTATAAGAATTAACCATGCCGCACAATCTTACCGGGGTATTATCCGGCAAACTTTTCAAATCATGCAATTTCGGTTTAGCAAGAGCATTTACAATAGCATTATACGCCCCCAGCGGGTGTCCTGAAACATAGAAGCCTAAAAGTTCTTTCTCACTTTTCAAAATATCATCCATGTCAAATTCCGGAATATCCGGTATCGGCACATTAAATCCGGTATCTTCATTTGAGTCATCTCCGCCTAAAAGATCAAATAATGAACTCTGCCCCTGCGCCAAATCTTTTGCTTTGGATGAGGCAAACTGCATCATCGGCTCGGCAATCGCCAACAATTGAGAACGGCGAAGTCCGAGTGAATCCAAAGCCCCTGCCCGAATAAGGTGTTCCAACATTCTGCTATTGAGTGCATCATAACAGCGTTCACAGAAGTCCTGATAAGACTTAAATGGGCCGTCTTTCTCTCTTGCCTCGATAATTTTCCCGGAAGCAGCTTCGCCTACCCCCTTAATCGCACCGAGTCCGAAGCGGATAGAGCCATTAGCTGCGCCGAACTTGATAAAACTTGAATTGACATCCGGCGGCAGAACCTCAATTCCCATGTCGTGGCAGGCATTAATCAAAAATGCAATCTTTTCTGCATCTGCAAGTTCGCTGGTGAGTACCGCCGACATAAATTCAACCGGATAATTCGCTTTCAAATACGCAGTTTGGTATGATACAAAAGCATACGCCGCACTATGAGATTTATTGAAACCGTATCCGGCAAACTTTTCGATATTATCCCAAATGACATTCGCCACATCTTCATCAATATTACTGAAACTCTTGCAGCCGTCAATAAACTTGCTTTTCTGTTCGGCAAGCACATCGGCTTTCTTTTTACCGATAGCGCGGCGGAGAATATCCGCACCACCCAAACTGAAACCGGCAAGAACCTGCACAACCTGCATAATCTGCTCCTGATAAAGCATAATTCCATAGGTTTCGCTCAAATATTGCTCCATTTTCGGATTTTCATAAATAATTTTTTCCCTGCCTTTTTTGCGGGCAATAAAGGTCGGAATAAACTGCATCGGACCGGGGCGATAGATTGCAAGCAACGCAATAATATGCTCAATAGTGTCCACTCCGAAAGATTTACACAACTCCTGCATGCCCCCGGATTCAAGCTGGAATACCGCAATTGTATCACCTGCTCGCAGGAGATCAAAAGTCTTCTTGTCATCCAGAGGAATTTTGGACATATCCAACTTAACCCCATGATTTTTTTCAATCATGTTCAAGGCGTTTTTGATAATTGTCAAAGTACGAAGTCCCAAAAAGTCCATTTTCAGAAGCCCCAATTCTTCGCAAGGCACTGCGGTAAACTGGGTAATAATTTCGCCTTTTGCACCTCGTGCAAGCGGTACGACATTATCAAGCCGCTGGTCACCGATGATCACCCCTGCCGCATGGATTCCCAATTGGCGATTCAATCCCTCAATAACCACCGCATAGTCAAAAGCTCGCTTAATGTCCTTGTCTGTATCATAGAGAGCTTTTAACTCCTTGGACTCTTCCAAAGCTTTGTTCAAGGTCATTTTCGGCATTTCAGGAATAAGTTTCGACACCTTATTGCCAACTTCAAACGGCATATCAAGCACACGAATTACGTCTTTGATAACCGCCTTTGCTTTCAATGCACCGTAAGTACAAATCTGGGCAACACTGTCTTCGCCGTATTTTTTGCGAACATAATCAATAACTTCTACACGGCGATTTTCGCAAAAGTCAATATCGAAGTCAGGCGGACTTACGCGTTCCGGATTCAAAAATCGCTCAAAAAGCAAGTTGTACCGCAAAGGGTCAATGTCGGTGATTTCAGTTAAAAATGCCACCAAAGATCCTGCACCGGAACCACGCCCCGGGCCTACCGGAATATCCTGACTTTTCGCATAACGGATAAAGTCACTTACCACCAAAAAGTATGAGCAGTATTTAGTTCTGTCGATAATTCCCAACTCATAATCCATACGCTCGATCAAAGCTTTTTGCTCATCGGTCAAATTTTCACTGTTCGGGTCAAACCCATATCGCTTCGGAATATTATTCAGACAAATATTACGCAAAAATTCCTTGCCCGGCACCGTTCCATCAGGCAAAGTATATTGCGGATAGTGATTGACATCAGGCACATACTTAAAATCAAATCCGCAGCGTTCTGCAATCGCCACAGTATTGGTCAATGACTCCGGAACTTCTCCAAAAAGCTGATACATTTCATCAGGGCTTTTGAAGTAAAACTCCGGTGCCGGAAATTTAAAATGGTTCGGTTCATTCAGTTTTGACTGGGTTTGGATACAGAGCATAATTTCATGCGCTTCGGCGTGTTCTTTTTTAAGATAATGCACGTCATTGGTTGCAACCAAAGGCAGTTCAAACTTTTTAGAATACTCGATTAAAAGTTTATTTACCCGGCGTTCTTCTTCCATTCCGTGATCCATAATTTCAAGGAAGAAATTACCTTTGCCGAAAATATCGGAGTATTCATGAATCAACTTCTCAGCTCCGGCGAAATCGCCGTCAAGAAGTTTCGATGGAATTTCACCGCCGATACAGGCAGAGAGTCCAATAATTCCTTTGTTGTAAGTTGCAAGCAACTCCTTATCAATTCTGGGTTTATAGTACAAACCGTTGCGATATGCTTCGGTCAGGAGTTTGCACATATTTAAATACCCCTCGTAATTTTCTGCCAAAATCACCAGGTGGTGAGCCTTTTTATTCAAGGGAGAGTGGTCAAATCTATTGGTTGCAGACACATAGAACTCACAACCGATAATCGGCTTAATGCCCTCTTTTTTGAATGACTTATAGAAATCCTGTGCGCCACCCATAAATCCGTGGTCTGTCATCGCCACCGCAGGCATATTATACTCTTTTGCCAGCTTCGCCAAATCAGGACATCTGCATGCCCCGTCAAGCAAACTATAATGGGTATGCACATGCAAATGAACAAAATCCGCCATAAATTCCCCCTATCTATCTTACTGAAACTCTTTTCTCAACTCACTGAATGTATCATTCTCTATCGCCGTTCTGATTCTCTGTGCCAGACGCAAGAAATAATGAATATTATGCAAAGTCAGAAGCCTGATACCCAAAATTTCTCCGACATTGAAAAGGTGTCTGATATAGGCTCGTGAGAAATTACGGCAGCAGTAGCAATCACAATTTTCGTCAACCGGAGAAAAATCTTTCGCATACCGCCCTGCTTTAATCGGCAGCAATTGACCATTGCCGACAAAGGCACTTCCATGACGCCCCAAACGGCTCGGCATAACACAGTCAAACATATCAACTCCTCTTGCCACGCCCTCAACAATCTGCTTCGGAGTACCTACTCCCATCAAGTATCGAGGTGCATTTTCTGGCAAACACGGAGTTGTCCAATCCAGACATTCAAACATTTTTTCTTCTTCTTCGCCAACGGAAAGTCCTCCGATTGCATAGCCGTCAAAACCGATTTCCTGCAAAGATTTGGCAGACTTCTGCCGCAAATCCTTATAGGTTGACCCCTGCACGATTCCGAAGCGGATCTGCCCCTCATTAAGCGGCTGCTCTCTGGACATTCTCTCCCAGCGGGTAGTAATTTCAAGTGATTTCTCCGCCTGCTCATAAGTTGCAGGATAGGGAGTACATTCATCGAAAGCCATTACAATATCGGAATCTAAAGTTTTCTGGATAGCCATTGACTCTTTGGGCCCCAGAAAAATTCTGCTTCCGTCAATATGTGAAGCGAAACGCACTCCGTCCTTCTCGATTTTCCGCAACTTGGACAAACTGAATACCTGAAAACCGCCTGAATCAGTCAAAATAGGCTTTTTCCAGTTCATAAACTTATGCAGTCCACCTGCCAGATTAATAATTTCCATACCCGGTTTCAACATCAAGTGATAGGTATTGCCCAAAATAATTTGTGCTTCCAACTTTTCCAACTCTTCCGGCGACATTGCTTTGACAGTCGCGCGAGTTCCTACCGGCATAAAAATCGGGGTTTGGATTACTCCGTGACGGGTATGCAACTCTCCTCTGCGGGCAAAGGATGTTGAATCTTTCTTTAATAACTTAAAAATCTCACTCATAATTACTTACAATTCTAAATATCTCTGATTAAACAATTTTTTGGTGAATTATACAAATCTGCGTACAATCCGTCAACTAAATCCGGCACTTTCATATTGCCGAATTCCAAAGTACCATTCTTATTTTCTCCGCTCTCACGAATTTTGTCTATTGCCAAAGCAACGGTCATTTTATCAGTCGGCATAGCAGGGATAAAGATATATTCCTCAACATCATCGACATCGACTTTGGAGAGCAATTGGGCATTCATTAAAACATATACAGTTTCCTGAATTCTGGCGTGTGAAAGATTGGTGCTTTCTGCGATTTCTTCAATAGACAATCCGATTATGCCTTTTTCAAAAGCGTCAACGACCTTTTTTAAAGTCAAAAGAGCATATTTCATACGCAATTTTGATGAAATTTTGTCAAAATCTTTCTCAAATTGTCCGGTTTTGTAGTATTGGTGTACATAAGCAATCTGATTGCCGAAAAGTGTAATCAACCACGCCCACTGCAACCAAATCAAAAACAACGGCAAAGCGGCAAAACTTCCGTAAATTGAGTTGAAACTTGATACTTTCAACTGAACTGCAATGTAGAATGTCTGAATTGCCTGATAGAGTATTGCCGCAAAAAATCCGGCAAACAAACCGGACTTGAATTTAACTTTGGTGTGCGGTACAAAAATGTAAATAAAAGTAAAGATAATCCATGTCACTATAATCGGTAATAATTCAAAGCCGATTGATACAAATGACAATGCCTTGTTGCCGAATTGAGAATTTTCGATAATCTTTCCAAGCATGTTCTCAAAAAGTATTGACGAACTTGAAAGTATCACAAAAAGTATCGGTGCCACCAGAAGCAATGCCAAAAAATCACTGATTTTACGGAAAATATTACGCCCTTTCGGCACATTCCACGCCTGATTGAATGATTTTTCAATAAAGGTTGCCAATCGAATAACCGTCCAGAAAAGAAAAACCACACCGATCCCGGCAATAATTCCGCCATCTGCACGAGCAAGAGTTGTATCGGCAAATTTATACATCCAATCAACCAGGCTTTGCTGTTCGGAGAAGCGTTCAACGATCATCACTTTCAACTTTTCTTCCAAGTTAAAACCTTTCGCAATACCGAAGCACAAAGCCAGAATCGGCACAATCGCAAACAAGGTGTAATAGGTCAAAGAAGTTGCATGCTGCGCCTGTTCATTTTTTACGAAAGTCTTGATGCTTACCCACAAAATTTTGCATCTAGTCTCAAAAAAACGACTGATACCCAAGAAAAAATCTTTCATAATTCAACTCCTTAACATTTATTGTCGAATCGCAACCTGCATGCGATAATTTGTTCCTTTAAGTTCTTTTACTGCCAATTCGCCGAGTTCTCGAGGTTCAATATACTTACAGCAAAATACATCAATGTAAGCGACAGATTCTTCCTCAAAAAACTTGCAGTAAAAACTATTCAAATTATCACTGACAGTTAAAAACCAAACAGATTTACCGTCGATAATTTTACTTTCAATACGGCAATTCGGCGAATTAAAAAATCCTGCACAAGTTTGAGCAAAATTACGGATTGATTTCTCGTTGCAGCATATATTATATACATCAATCGAAACGGACAGTGCTTTCGCTTCTGTATCAGAGAATCTTCGTTCCCAAGAGAGGGTATATCTGTGACTTGTATCCTCAAAAATCGGCACGAAACGCTCCATACCGTTATTATTGACAATTCCCCGATTCATCAAACTTGAAACAATGACATTATCGGCTTTAAGTTGAGATTTCAAACTCTCAATTGCTTTATCGAAACTGATCTTCTCTCCGCAGGTAAAAATATCCACTGCGGCGTAATCATGTTCAGGCCAGGCGTGTACGGTGAAGTGTGATTCAGCAATAATAACTACTCCGCTTACTCCCTGCGGCTCAAAACCGTGAAAATTGCTTGAGATTATCGTTGCACCGGACTCTCTGGCAGCAGTTAAAAATATCTGCTCCATAACCTCGGCATTTGCCAGAAGTTCAGTTGCGCAGTCATAAAATTCGATTGTCAACTGACGGCCGAGTGCGTAATCTTTTTTTCCTAGTTTTGTTCGATCATTATTGTGCATTGTTCTTGTAAATATCCGACAAATTCGTTAGTTACAGCCTCAGTTTTAACCTGTCTGTACCAAGAAGTATATAATTCCTTTTTGGCATCAAACTCTTCCCCGATAGTCGGCATGGTGCGTTTAACTAAATAAACCATAGCGACACCGTCGATACCTGTTTCTGACCACACTGGGAAGGCTTTTGAAACTTCATTTTCGCCCAAAGCTCTTGAAACTTGCCACAAAGCACCTTTGAATTGGTCTTCGCCGATATTGTTAATATTAATGGTATAAGTTTTTACGAATTTCTTGCTGTCTTTAATTGCAGCGGCAAGTTCTTCAGCACTTTTTCCCTGCAATTCTGCATAGAAATTATCGGTTTCTTCTTGAAGTTTCTCGACAGTCAAGTTTGATTTGTAATCAGCAATGACCTGGTCTTTCACCTCTGCCAATTCGGCATAACGGGCATCGGCAATGCCGTTAATGAATGCGACGCAGTAGACCTTTTTGCCATCAAGTTCACCCGGAACTGCATTGGTAATTTTTACCTCTGAAACGGTATTAAAGATTTCGCCGACCAATTCGGGAGATTTGATTGAACCGACTTTTTCGGAACTGCTGGTGAATTTCGGGCAAGGAATAATTGTGACTTTGGCATCCTGTGCTTGCGCCTTGAAAATCGCTGCGGTTTCGGCATTATTTTCGAGAGCCTTGTCATAAGTATCAGCTGCGAAACGCTGTGCTTTCTGCTCATCATCGAAGGCGACGACCAAAGCAGTTGCGTTTGCTTCAATCATGTAATTAGCTCTGTTTTCTTCAAAAAATTTCTGCAACTCCGCCTCATCGATTTGGTCATCAACTTTGACATCGGCAAGTTTAAATTCAGCAACTTGGAGTGTCACATCGGCATTAAGCGCACGATAGAAGTCTTTTACCTCATTTTCGGTTACGATAACGGAATTTTGGATTTCATAACCCAATTCCATGCACATAAGTGAATGACGGATTGCTTCTTGCAAATCATCTTGGGTCATACCTTGTCCTTCAAGATATTTCATATAAGAAACAAATGCCTCTTTATTGAAAGTTCCTGCCTGATCGGTGAAAAGCATTTTGATATAATCGGCAATTGCTTTATCGCTGACACTAATTCCGCGTTCTTCGGCAGCTCGGATTTGTGCAAGCTGAAAAAGTGCAGATTCCGGAGTAATTTCCCCCTGACGGCCGGAGAACATTGCAAAAATCTGCATTAAATTCATCTCATCAGTCAATTCTGCGTAAGTTATTTTTTCACCGAAAACTGTTCCCGCAACCCCGTTTGCTCCATAGAAGCAGCCGGAGTATTGACCCGGAGTCATAATTCCCATAAAAGAGATAATAATCACAATGGTAAAAATACCAAAAATCCAACGGCTGTGACGCCCGAAAAAATTGTTCATTCCACGAATAATCATAAAAATTCCTTATATGTTAGTTTATTAATTAATACAATACTTATATTAAGATAGATGTTTTTTTGATTTTAGCAAGTAAAAAAGCAAAAAAAGTTCAATTTTCTTTGAAAAAAATCTATTTTAGAGAATAATTTTCATTTTTTTCTGTCGATTGCTTAATTTTTTTAATTATCCAACTATCTTAATGGTGCTGTTTCGGCAACTGCTGCAACAAAAAATGCAATGGATTGAAGATGGTATTTACAGAATTGAATGTGCCACTTCTCATCCGTCGGAAATTGCGAAAAATAGGAGATACTTTTTATACCAGTTAAACTCTCTGCCGCTATGACTCGCCAATGTTCGGAGAGGAAATTAATTATATGCCCAATCGCGACCGAAATCGCCCGGTAATCCAAGCCGATTTGAAATAATGAATCAAAAAATTTAAGCACAAAAAAAAGTGGTACGGCTTTATTCGCACCACTCTCAATTTTAAATTATAAAATTCTAAAATCTTATTTTTTAGAGTCCCAAGTCACGAACCAAACGCTCTTGGATCTCTTTGATTGCGTAATCTTCAAAAGACTCATTGATTTTAAAATCTTCGCTGAAATTATAGATACGATACGGGTCGAGTAAGCGTTTTCCCAAAACTTCAAAACTAGTCATAAAAACATAATAAGAATGGTTAGCGTCCTTATCTCCGGTAATTTTTTCGTAAATTTTGGAGAAAGTAATCATATCATATTGATAAGAAGCAATAGAGATCAAAGATTTGAACTCCGGACTTTTTGCCAAAACTCTTTGAACTGAATTACACTTGAAAACTTCTCTCGGCAAGTTTTTGAAATAATCATAGAAATAATCCACCATGCCCAAAATGAACTCTTTCTGCATGTCCTTATTTTCCAAATTCTGGCAATGAGCTTCATAATACTCGCCCAAAGGATTGTAACAGCATCTCTCCATTACAAATTTACCGAGTTCATCAAGCAACGCGCCCTTGGTTGCAAAGTGATAAGTGATGATAGAGCCGGTCAAACCGGTGCGTTTAGCGATGTCTCTTACAGAAACGCTATCCACACTCTGACGCTCATAAATCAAGTTCAAAGCTGCATTCAAGAGTGTTTTTTTAGTTTTCGAACCTTTTTTCGTCAATGATTTGTCTGCCATTTTCTTCCCCCTTCTTTTCGCAATTCATGCAACGACTTCCGTTTGTTTGCAAGCATCTCATATTCGATAATTTATTTATAATATTAATTATTACAGTAATATAACATATTTTAGACAATTGTCAAGAGGAATTTTAGATTTTAATGCAAAAATTTATTATATTATTATATTTTTGAGGTAGAGGTGCAATTTTTTATCACCATATTTATCTTCTTGAATATTAGAGAGTTCCAAATCTGAATAACCGCTATCTATATCCGAAACATGTAAAATCCTGCTATTTTGCTCCAAAGAAAATTTTATTCTCCAAGTTCTAAATGATATGACAAATTCATCATCTGCAATCTTCATAATTCTTTTTCGTTCAGTATCAAGGGGATTGACACTTAATTGCACTTCACAGAACTTGATCGGGTCAAGTTTTCCTTTTTGGTAAATAATCTCCGATTTCTTCAAAAATCTGTCTGAAAATTCGAGAAAATACTCCTCTTTTTTCGCCTCATCGAGCCAATCCACCCGACTTTGTGAAAAAGAATCCGCCAGACTTATATAGGGTTTAATATCCAGAATCGGCGTGCCGTCAAGCAAATCAAAATTGCGGACAAAAATTTTCAATCCCTCAATTTTTACCAGCTCAACACAACTTAACCCGATAGGATTCGGACGGTACGGCGAACGGGTTGCGAAAACTCCGATTTTCCGATTCGGAGCAACCGGAGGCGAAGTTTTAGCTTTCCAATTAGAGTTGTTATGAAAAACAAATAGCAACCAAAGCCTTTCAACCCCCGCTAAATCGGCAATTGCCTGCTCAAAATTTCTTCCTTTGGCAAGTTCAATCACACCGATATTGCCATTAGCAAAAACGCCCTGGCGTGGAGTATCGTAGCGATATTTCTCGTCACAGCGAAAAACTCCTATCGCCTCGAAGCAAAACTTTTCATCTAAAGCCATAACTACTTATTCCCAATATCAGGATCTGGACTCCTTGTCATGGCGTTTTTTGAAAAACTCATTAACCATATCTCCGCCACGCACCGTCACACTGCACTTGGGATATTTCGGGCGGCTTGAAAAAATCAAACTCATGCGGTTAGAAAGACGCATTCTCGGATTGATTGCCCACGCACTCGCTGCCAAAAAGTCTGAAATACACCGATTATAAAGTTTACTCAATGACACCAAAAGCATCGGCGCACTGATGACCAGAATAATTCCGAAAAGCACCGCAAAAATCTGCCATACGGACACACTCTTTAAACTGCTTACCAAAAATGCAAAAGCACTTCCGACCGCCGCCAAACCGAAACCGCCGCCCATAAGCAACATCGGCAAACTGGTTTTGCCGCCTGCTTGCGGAACTTTGGCACTATCGAGAATTTTACCGCTCTGAATATCTTGCGTAACAGCTTTGTCGAGTTCCTGATTTTTGCTGGAAAAAAATCTGTCTGCCTGCTTGCTTGAAAATTCCCCGAATTTCACAAAAGGTGCAAGCAATGCTTCTTTAATAGAAACCGGCTGCTGAATCAAATCAACCAACTTGGCGTCATATTCCACACCGTCGCAACCGCAAAAAATTCCCATTTTGCCGATAAAAATATTCCGCATTGTGCCTGCGGTAATCGCCACAGCCATAGTGTTTTTATCAAAAATTCCGTTATTAGCAGAAACTTCCACATAAGCCACACAGATATTGCTCCGGGAGATAATTTTCTTATGCTCCGCCATATTTTTAACCATAGTTGCAAGTGAAAAATGTTTTCCGTCCAACACCAGATAACCGGTCTGCATAATCGCAAACTTCTTGGGGTCAAAAAGTTTAGACAAATTCACAAAATTATTGACAAATTCCAACATATTTGCTTGATAAACCATAAGTTTCCGCAATTTTTCGTAACCGTCAATTGCGCTTTTTACCGACAAATCACGCTCAATCAAACGCAAGACATCATCGTATGCTTTGATCTCCGCCCATTCTTCCAATTTGCTTACTGCGAAAATATTAAACTTATCGGTCGGTCGAGCTTCATAGTAACTTACCACTGAATCCATTTCGCCCAATTTGTCATTAAAAGCACTCATCTCCAACTTGTTATCCTCTGCGAAAAATCCCAATTTTGCTCCCAATGCCATATATTTTTTCAAATCGCCCTTGTAGCAGGGATTGATCCATGAATTTTCAATATCAATCACACCGTTAGAATTAACTTCGCTGAGCAAGCCGCCTTCAAAAAACTTGCGGATATCTTCGGCACTGTTGCCATTAACTGTCGCCTCCCCGAAGCCGATTGTTTTGAAAATCTTGAAATTCGCCGCTTCGCAAAGATCAAAAAACTCTATCAACTTGCCCTTTAACTTTTTATGCAACTCAATAAACTGCAATACTTTAGCATCACAATAATCAACTTTGCCGTTTTTGTACCAACTCAAATAAGCCGTCATCGAAGAATTGAATAAATCCAATTCTTTTTTGCCGATTCCGGGAAGAGTGGATTTATCCGGAGTATTACCCTCAATTGACTCAACCGCACGCAAATACTCCTGCAACACCGCAGAGTCAATTTTGTCAATCACAATCACTCCGTCGCCATTCAACGATGCATTCATATACAAATTGGCGAATGAAAGTTCCTCAAATGTCAAAGTTGCCACGCCCTCTTTGTGCAAATTACCGGCAATCAATTCAATGGTATTTTTAATATCTTTGGCATCTGCATTATTTTCATAATTCAAGTCTGCGATTGTAACCGAAGTTGTACGCTCATTGATTCCGTGATAATCTTTAAGCACATCAAGCAGCCACGCAACTGCATTTTTTACCTCTGCAACTCTAATTCGCTGATTTTTGTCGGTATCCATGTAGGTCAAAAAGTCTTTATTGAAAACCACATGGTCAATTCCCATACCGTTTACAGCCCAATGGGCGGCATCCAGCACGAGTATTTTCCGCAAATCAGTTGCTTTCTCGACAAGCAGCTGCTTTGCCGAAGCGATTTTTTTAAATCTCATTTGTTTTGGCATAATCCACCTCGAAATATATTTTGTTGCTATAATACTTTTTATACACCATTAAATTAACACCGTTTAGGCTATTTTTCAAATTAAATTAAGCAACTTTCCAAAGTTTTTGTAATTACATGCGAAATTCAGCAGAAATAGTCCACTTAAATCGTGGATCTACAACAACTCCATAACAATCTCATCCCAAAAAAGTAAGCCCTTGGGAGTTAAGGAGATACGATTTTCTGAAACATTGAAAAAATCTGGGTAACTCTGCGACAACTCCCGCACTCTGGCAATATAAAAATCAAATCCCCCCGGATATTTGACTTCAAACTCTGATTTTTCCCAACCGTCACAACAGCGTAAATTTACGGCAAAAATCTCATTGCGCCGCTCTTCGAAAGATATTGCATCATCTTCTATCTCCCTGAACTTAAAGAACTTATCAAGCGAAGACGCATAACTGAACCGCGTCTCCCCATGAAATGAACTCGCCGACGGGCCAAGCCCCAGAAGCGTCCCTCCGCGCCAAATATTGCGATTATGCCGACATTGAAATTCCGGAGCTGCCGCGTAATTGGAAATTTCATACTGTTTATAATGCGGATTATTGACCGCCATGGCATATAATTCAATGGCAATATCCTCATCAATTTTAATTTTTTTATCCGCCAATTCGGTCTGTTCTTCGAGAGTCAAGTTATAGCAAGACATGTGAGTTGCGCCTGCTTTTCTGACCTCTTCCAGGTCATGCGCAAAATCCTCCGTTGTTTCGCCGGGGATTGCATAAATGAGATCCAAATTAAAATTTTTTATTGCCGAGTTATTGATTAATTCTATTGCATTATAAATTGCCCTATCGGAGCAGTCACGACCCAAAATTTCACGCAATTTGCAATTAAAAGACTGTACTCCCATGCTCAAACGATTCACA
>JAZRSP010000264.1:0-8891 GCA_045651565.1 Victivallaceae bacterium
CAGCCCTTGACCGAGATTGGAATTTATAGTTTTGCTTCACAAAACTCTAAATTCCGATTTTTTGTTTTTTGCAAAAAATATAATTTAATAATTTGCATTATTTTATCTTATGAAGTATATTAAATAAAATTGTATTGTTTAACAACAGAAAAGGAATTTTTATAAGAAAAAAATAACAAAATAGATAAAATTAGACTATAACTGAAGATAAATATACGGTATCTTCAAGCGATGGGAATACGAGACAACGCCAAAATTTCATTGAACACCATCAGCTTGCTAGGTATGCCTGCATGTTTGCGGGCGTACTTTTGTTTTGTGTGGTGTTCAGGCATTGGCGTGCCTCTCGTATTCACAAACAGGAGTACGTCTTTTTTTGTCTTGAAAGGACAGTACAATTTATGGCAAACAATGCAAATTTACACCAAGCGAACCGAGCGAAAAAAGATGAGTTTTATACTCAATTAGTTGATATTGAGAAAGAACTTCGACACTACAAAAATCACTTTAAAAATAAAACAGTTTTCTGCAACTGTGATGACCCATACGAAAGCAATTTTTTCAAATATTTTGCAATGAATTTTAACTTTTTAGGCTTAAAAAAATTAATTGCAACCTGTTTCGACAGTTCACCGATTGCAGGAGATGAACTTCCGCTTTTTGAGGTTGAGCCAACTGAAAAACGAGCCTATAAAATTGAAATTACCGAGGTCAAAGATGAGAATGGTGACGGTGCAATCGACCTTGCAGATGTCGAATTTTTAATAAAAAACAATAAAAATACCTTAACTCTTTTGCAGGGTAATGGTGACTTTCGCTCTCCCGAATGTATCGCACTTCTCCACGAAGCCGATATTGTGGTAACTAATCCGCCATTCTCTCTTTTTCGTGAATATGTGGCACAGTTAATAACTTACAATAAAAAATTTATCATTATTGGGAATGTAAATGCTATTACTTGTAAAGAAATTTTTCCTTTGATAAGCAATAATAATATGTGGTTAGGCGCAAGTATCCATAGTGGAGATAGAGAATTTAGAGTGCCAGAAAATTATCCATTAAAAGCCGCTGGTTTTAGAACTGATGATAATGGGAATAAATTTATTAGAGTAAAAGGAGTTCGTTGGTTCACTAACTTAGATTATCCTCAACGGCATGAGGAATTAGTTTTGTACAAAAGATATACTCCGGAAGAATATCCGAAATATGATAATTACGATGCAATAAATGTTGATAAAACTACTGACATTCCTTATGATTATGACGGAATAATGGGAGTGCCGATTACATTTGTTGATAAATATAATCCTAGACAATTTGAAATTTTAGGTTTAGATGATCATCGGGTGTCTTGGCGTGGGAGAGGTCCTGATTTGCATGGAGAAACTTTATATAGACGCATTATTATCAGGAAGAAATAATAGTTTTCTTTTTTGAAAAAGTTTTTCTTTCCCTTATAAAACAAACAAAGGAGTTAAAAATGAAAATTGAGTTACATGAAATTACAATTAGAGAGATTGCGGAGAACTACATTGATAATCAGGAGGCAGGAGTAATCGGATACAATGGGAAGTTGAATATCCGCCCGAAGTATCAAAGAGAGTTTGTTTATGACGAAAAAAAACGCAATGCAGTGCTTGAAACGATTATCAAGGGGTTTCCTTTGAATGTTATGTATTGGTGCAAAAATGAGGACGGAACATTTGAAGTCCTTGACGGGCAGCAGCGTACAATAAGTTTTTGCCAATATGTGAATGGAGATTTTTCATTGAATAATAGGGCTTTTCACAATCTGACAGAAACAGAAAAAGAACAGATTTTAGACTACAAAGTAATGGTCTATTTTTGTGAGGGCAACGACAAAGAAAAACTCGACTGGTTTGAAACAATTAATATCGCAGGAGAGAAATTAACTGCTCAGGAGTTGAGAAATGCCGTCTATACAGGAAGTTGGTTGAGCGATGCCAAATCAAAGTTCAGCAAAAGTAATTGTGGAGCCTACCTAATGGGGAACAAATACCTCAATGGTTCTCCAATTAGACAAGATTATTTGGAAACTGCAATTAAGTGGATAAATAATGGAGAAATTGAAGAATATATGTCCAGAAATCAGAATTCTCCGAATGCAAATGAATTATGGGCTTATTTCCGTGCGGTAATCACTTGGGTTGAGATGACTTTTGTTAATTACCGCAAGGAGATGAAAGGACTTGACTGGGGATCTCTCTACAATAAATACAAAAATATCGTTGTCGATACCGCAAAACTTGAACAGGAAATCACCAAACTTATGGCAGATGTCGATGTAAGCAATAAAAAAGGTATTTACACTTATGTTTTAACAAGAGATGAAAAATTCTTAAATATTCGTGCTTTTGATGATAGAATGAAAAGAGAAGCGTATGAAGCGCAGTTCGGACATTGTATCAAGTGCTGCAAGTATTTTCCATTTGAAGAAGTGGAAGCAGACCATGTTATCCCATGGAGCCAAGGTGGAAAAACGATTGCAGAAAATTGCCAAATACTTTGCCGTGAGTGCAACCGTAGAAAATCAGATAAATAGTGTAAACTTCCCCAAAAGGAGATTTGAGTGGCGTCGAAAATCTCCGATAGTTGGCGAAACCGTGGCAAAAGCTTTGTGGGGTCACTCCGTAAAAAAACGGAGGGACTCCCCTAAGATTTTGCCACATTAACAAACACCAAACCGCCCACGACCTGCCAAACTCCCAAGTACCCCAGTCCAGCACCAGTGCTGGCGCAGAGGGGGTCATAGGGGGAGACGACGCAAGTCTCCCCCTAATAGCGCGCTCGTCAAGGTGTTTGAGAACAGCTCCTCAAAAAATCTATTGTACGGTGATATAGAGTGTAAAGACTTTTTGCAGCGGAGTATCTTTAGCATAAACGAGTTCAAGTTTATATGAACCTGCTTTTTTTGCTTCAAGTTCGATTTCTGCGTGAGATTTTTGGAAAAAGAGTCCGCTTTCTTCGTGGTCGATTTCGACTTCTACTCCCTTATTCGGATAGGCGGCAATATTCCAAAAACGCAAATTTTTGTCATCCTCTTCGAGGTCAAAAGATATATCACGACCGATCGGCAAAGTAATCTGCATTGCTGACGGCATTTTATCAAGTTTCAAGTATGCATCGTCAAACAAAACCGGCAAAACCGACACATCAACCGCGCCATTTTCTTTCGGAGCAACAACCTTTTTCTCAATCGGAATCACGGTACAAACAATTGTTTTGACTGCTTTCTGATCTTTCTCAAAAGGACGGGAGTAATAGAACTCAATTGTTGCCTCTTTGTTTCTCAAAAGTCTGACTTCAATATCCGCATAACCGGGTGCACCTGCAATTTTGCGATTTTTTCCTGCTTCGTGTTCGATTTCCACTCTCACTTCGGCGGGATTGTAGCGAGCTTGCCAAGTATAACCGGTAGTTATATTTTCTTCCAATTTAAATTCGAAGTCATCTCGAAAAAGCGTCTTTATCTCTGCCTTTTCCGGAATTTTGTCCATCGGATAAAAACCGTCTTCAATAAGGTCTAAACCATAAACTCCGACACAACTGCCGATTGCCAACAAAATTAACGATAATTTTTTCATATTTTTTTCTCCTTTTGGTTAGAATTTTTTCTCCCTAACTATAAAATAGCCTCTCAATTTATTAAACGCAAATTTTTTTTAAAAATTTTATAATTTCCATAAAAAATCTCATTATTTTTTTTGAAAACCCCCAAAGTTGCCGAAGTTTTGAGAAAAAAGGGAGATTTTTATTGCTTTTGATTTGTATTTATCGCATTTAGAGTGTAAATTATATACATGAAAGTTTATATATAAATATAAAACATTAAACATAGGGTATTAATTATGATGAAACAACACCGAATTGAAATTTCTCCGCTTCCGCAATGGCGTGAAGCAAGAGGCGAAGGTACCAAGTCACAGATTATCAACTTTTTGAAAATCGATATTGACAAGGTTTTAACCCGTGATGTCTATACTATTTCCGCAAATATTTCTGATGAAGAATCAGTCAAAATTGCATCATTATTGGTAAACCCCGTTTTGCAGGGTTACAAAAGTGATGATACCAAGTCTGCAAACTTCATAGAACTTGCAAAACCCGATTTCTTGGTAATTATCGGTTTCAAACCAGGCGTTACCGACAACGTCGGCCGTTCAGCGAAAGCTGCTATCAGCGATATTTTGGGCCGCAAACTTGCCGATGACGAATATGTTTTCAGTTCAGTAGAATATCTTCTTTACGGCAAAAACCTCAATGCCGACAATGTTGAAAAAATCGCTTCCGGCCTTTTGGGTAATGAACTCATCCAGTCAATCACCGTTCTTACCGGCGATGAAGCATCTAAATCTATCCCGATGAACTTGCCGATTATTGAGGGTTGCACCACCGGAGCAGTCAATGAATACGACCTCGAAGTTTCTGATGATGAACTTATGAAAATCAGCCGCAAAGGTACTTTGGCTTTGACCCTCGAAGAGATGAAAGTCATCCAAAACTATTTCCGTAATGCAACTGACAGAAGCAAATACAATTTGAGCAGCAAGCCGACCGATGTCGAATTGGAAGTTTTGGCACAGACTTGGTCAGAACACTGCAAACACAAAATTTTCGATGCCGTTATCGATTACGAAAATGCAGAAACCGGCGAAAAGCAGGAAATCGTTTCATGCTACAAAACTTTTATCAAAAAGAGCACCTTCGAAATCAAAGAAGAAGTCGATTGGCTCGTATCAGTTTTCCATGATAATGCAGGCGTAATTGCTTTTAATGACAAACTCGACTTGGTTTACAAGGTCGAAACTCACAACAGCCCCTCTGCCCTCGATCCTTACGGCGGTGCTATGACTGGTATTGTCGGCGTAAACCGTGACCCGATGGGAACCGGACAGGGAGCAGACCTTTTGATCAATGTTTGGGGTTACTGCCTCGGTTCTCCGTTTACCGAAGACAAAGATGTTCCCGAAGGCTTGCTCCACCCTCGTCGTTTGCGTGACGGTATCCACAAAGGCGTTATCGATGGCGGCAACCAGAGCGGTATTCCTTACGGAATGGGTTGGGAATATTTTGAAGAACGCTATTTGGGAAAACCGTTGGTTTACTGCGGTACTGTCGGAACTCTGCCGAAGCAGATCGGCAAAGTAAAGGGTTTTGAAAAATCTATCGAACCCGGCGACTTGATCGTTATGGGCGGCGGCAGAATCGGTAAAGACGGTATCCACGGTGCTACTTTCTCAAGTGAAGAATTGCACAAAGACAGTCCGGTACAGGCAGTTCAAATCGGCGACCCGATCACCCAGAAAAAAATGGGCGACTTCATCTATGAAGCAAGAAACCGCAACCTCTATCGCTTCGTAACTGACAACGGTGCTGGCGGTCTTTCTTCCAGCGTCGGTGAAATGGCAGGCTTGTGCGGCGGTTGCCGTATGGACTTATCAAAAGCTCCTTTGAAATATGCAGGTTTGAGTCCGTGGGAAATTTTGGTATCAGAAGCACAGGAACGCATGAGTTTCGCAGTTCCGAAAGAAAATATTGATGAATTTATGGCACTTGCCGCTTCTCGTGACGTGGAAGTTACTGTTTTGGGCGAATTTACCAATGACGGCAAATTCTGCATGACTTGGGGTGACAAAGTTGTAGCGGCACTTGATATTGAATTCATGCACGACGGTTTGCCGAGATTGCACCTCAAAGCGAAGTGGAATGCTCCCAAATTCGATGAACCCTGCCTCTGCAATCGTGATCTCAAAAAAGACATCATCGATATGGCAGGCCGCTTGAATATCTGTTCAAACGAATTCAAAGCACGCCAGTACGACCATGAGGTTAAAGGTTTGAGCGTCATTAAGCCTTTTGTCGGCAAAAACCGTGATGTTCAAAGTGATGCAACTGTAACAATGATTGAACAATTAAGCACAGAAGGTGTTATTCTTTCCGGCGGTATTCTCCCCCGTTACAGCGACATCGACACCTATTGGATGACCGCTTCTATCATCGACTTGTCAATTCGTAAAATTATTGCAGTCGGCGGTAAATTGGGACACATCGCAGGTTTGGACAACTTCTGCTGGCCCGACCCGGTACAGAGTGAAAAAACTCCCGACGGCGAATACAAACTTGCACAGTTGGTTCGTGCTAATCAGGCACTTTATGACTTTACCAAACTTTTCAAAGTCCCCTGTATTTCAGGTAAAGACAGTATGAAAAACGATTCGACCAGAGGCGGCCGCAAAATTTCTATTCCGCCGTCAATCCTTTTCAGTGCTATCTCAAAAATGGACGACATCCGCAAGGCGGTTACATTGGACTACAAGCAAGCAGGCGACTTGATTTATGTCATCGGCAATACCAAAGATGAAACCGGCGGCAGTGAATACTTCGCAATGCTCAATTCAACCGGTAACAAGGTGCCGAAACTTGATGCCGCAAGTGCGATCAAAACTTATGAAAAAGTTTCTGCTCTCACTGAAAAAGAGTTGGTAAATTCACTCCATACTCCGGCTTTGGGCGGTTTGGCAACTGCTTTCGCTAAATGCTCTATCGCAGGTTGCTTAGGTGCAGAAATTGACTTGGCTAAACTCCCGGTCGATGGCGAAATTTCAAACGCAGCAGCATTATTCTCTGAAACCAATGCTCGTTTCGTTGCAACCGTAAGTGCAGCTAACCAAGCTGAATTTGAAAAAACCCTCGGCGATGTGCCGTTCGCTTTGGTAGGTAAAGTTACTGCCGATGAAGTTTTGAAAATCAAAACTCTCGATGGCGAAGAAATGGCTATCGAAGTTGATGCTCTCCGTAAGAGTTACAAATCAACTTTGGATCATATCTAATTATAAGTTTAATTAGAAAAAATTAAAAAAATTACCCCAATTTTCGGGAGAAATTCTCCCCCTAATTGGGGTCTTGATTTAGTGAATGAAAGGATTTTTATACTAATGATAAGCGTAGCAAATTTATCAATGCGATTCGGTCAAAAACGCCTCTTTGAAAATGTCAGCATGAAGTTCAAAGAAGAGTGCCGTTATGGTCTCATCGGAGCAAACGGTGCAGGCAAATCAACTTTCTTGAAAATTTTAACCGGCGAACTGCAATCAACTACCGGGGAAGTTTCTATCGACAAGGACAGACAACTCGGTTACTTGAAACAGGATCACTATGAATACGACGAGTTCCCGATTATCGATGTTGTCTGCATGGGTAATGAAAAACTCTGGTCTATTCACAAAGAGCGTGAATACTTGTACTCAAAAACCGACCTCACCGATAAAGAGGAAGAACGCGCCAATGACATCGAAGAACTTTTCGGAGATGCCGGCGGATACACCATGGAAGCCGATGCGGCGAAGTTGCTTATCGGTTTAGGAATCAGTGAAGACAAACATTTTGACCAGCTTTCAACTTTGACTGGTGGATTTAAATTGCGTGTTCTTCTGGCACAAGTATTGTTTTTCAACCCGGATATTTTGCTGCTTGACGAGCCGACAAACCACTTGGACATCAGCAGTATCGATTGGCTCTGCAACTTTTTGCGCAACCGCAAGGGGACATTGATTACCATTTCCCACAACCGCTATTTCTTGAATGAAGTCTGCACCCATATTACCGACTTGGACTATCAGGAAATCCGCTCATTTACCGGGAATTATGATGACTTTATGACCGCCAACGCAATTGCTTTGGAGAATATCCGCAGAGAAAATGCCAAAAAAGAGGAACGCATTGCCGATTTGAAAAACTTTATCAACCGATTCAGTGCAAATGCTTCAAAGGCAAAACAGGCCACCAGCCGTCAAAAAGAATTGGACAAAATTCAGTTGGAAGAGATCAAACCGAGTTCACGAGTTTCTCCCTTTATCCGCTTTAATACCCAGTTGCGGCTCGGCACCAAAGTTGTAGAAGGTACTGAATTGTCAAAAACTTATGCCGAAACCCTCTTCGAAAATGTCAATATCACTATCGGCAATGAAGAAAAAGTCGCCATTATCGGGACAAACGGAGTGGGCAAAACCACTTTGCTTAAAATTTTGATCAAGCAACTTGAACCATGTAACGGCAAAGTCGAAATCGGCGAAACAGTCAAAATCAGTTACTTCCCCCAGGATGCAAACGAAATTTTAAATATGGACATGCGGGCAATCGATTGGCTTGCCAAATTCAGCCCCGAAGAGGGAATTAATGAAACCGAGTTGCGCTCATTTATGGGCAAAATGCTTTTCAGCGGCGACGAGGTGTATAAAGGAGTTCAGGTTCTCTCCGGAGGCGAAAAAGCACGCTTGATTATCGCTAAAATGATGCTCGAAGCAGGTAATGTTTTAGTTCTGGATGAACCGACAAACCACTTGGACTTGGAGTCTATCGAAGCATTGAATTATGCCCTGACTCTTTTCCAGAACAGCATAGTTTTTGTGAGCCACGACCGTGAATTTATCAGCAGTCTGGCAACCAGAATCATTGAAATCAGCGAAAACGGCATCATAGACTTTCCGGGAACTCTCGCTGAGTTTGAAGATTATAAAAAATCATTAGCTAAACGCAAATAAACTTTTAGTGGGTGAAGCTAACTCAAATATAAATATTATTAAAAATTTATTGAAAAAATTTGATTTTTCGACTTTATGGTATTATATTAAACCATAAGTAAAATCGAAAGGATTTAACAACTAAAAAATATAAATTTAAATTGAAAAATTATAGATAACTGATTGTAATCGTCGAATCCTGAACTGGTACTTCAATATTAGATGAACTACATATCATGAAATTTAGTGCATCCATATATGTTGCAATATATGGCATGTTCTGATTATGTGTGATATTGTAGCGTTGTACCAGACGTAGGATTCGGCACTTCTTCGGAATGTGCCTTTTTT
>JAZRSP010000265.1:0-2170 GCA_045651565.1 Victivallaceae bacterium
TCCGAAATTATTGAGCAAAAGGAGTGTGTATGATTTCATCATATCCGATAAGGTATATAATCATCATTTTTCTGTGAACATCGCAAAAAAAAGTTTTCTCGAACAATTGGGCTGGGAGGATGTGCTGAAAAACTTTTCTATAGGTAAACTGTATTATCCTGTAGAGACACTTGATTGCTGTAAAAGCCCTTTTGATACAAACATTTTGCAGCCTGGAGAGCTTTATGATGAATGGGTAACCATTCGCCCTCTAAACTCTATTCAACCCCGTGGAAAGTGTATTGATACCACAAGCCGCTACCTTTGTCCTGAATGTAACCGCTTGCGTTATATCTCATCATCTTTCTTTTATGTAGACGGGACATTTGATTATGACACTATGTACGAGTATGGGGGATTGATTGTCCCTGAAAGAATCTTTGAACGAATCAAGGATATAGATTGGAAGAAAAACAATTTATATAAACCCGCAAAAATAAAAATCATTAAAAAGCCGATAGACGGGTTCCCATTGGATTTACGAGAAGATTGCCCTCACAAATGGGAAAATGCCGATGCATATCAAAAGAAGCAGCAATCTGCCGCCCGGCGGTTGAAAATAAAAAATGCCATAAAAGCAATCTTTATTACCGGCAAAGAGGAGAATAAATGAAAAAAAATACCTTGTTGATAATTATTTTGGCAGTTGCGGCACTTGGCTTGATGGCTTTGGGCTATTGGAACGCCAACCGCTATGTGCCCTATTGTCCGGTGGTGCGGGGTTGGGGGGATGCCGGAGACTATTACGATAAGACCCATCTTACCGAAACTCATCTTGATAATATCTGCAAGGTTTTGGACGAATACAAAGAACCTTACCGCCGCGAAAACGGACAAGTGCTGATAAAAAATGAGCTTCTCCAAAATATGGACTTGCTCGCAAATTATACTTTAAAAGCCCATTACGGTGAGGATGATCTACCGCTTCTGCCAACGGCAATCGAAGATAGTGTGATTCATTTTACAGACAGACGCCATCCCCGGAAGGAGTTGAACTACTATTTTTACAGCAATAAATGTTTTATTACCGAGAGGGAATTTTCCTCCGGCAGCAGAAATCCGGTGAACCGGAAATTTTTTATGGTAAACAAGGTCGATATGATCGCTCTGCAAGATTTGAGTCGCAAATTTCTCCGTCAGGGGGTGCCGCCTGCGTGGAAAAAAGAACCGCTTGCCGCTGTAAGACTTTGGTATCGCGGCGATCAAAGTAAAATCTTCGGTTATTTGAATCCTGAAGTATATGAACCGTTATTGTCTGAACTTGAAAAATTGGTGACGGACAAGAGGGCAGCTTCCGGTATACCGGAATTTTTTCACCATCCGCAAAATAAACAATTGCTGGATGTGATCCAATTCACTTTGCCGGAAGAATGACCGCGGCGGACTGGATGTGAGGAACCAATATGAAAGAAAAAAATCATATTATACTGCCAAGAGCGCGCAATACATTTCTGGTGTTTCATTTTGAGTGTGTGCCGGATCACACGGTTTGGGGTGACAGGGAATATGCCGGAGCGGAAGTGCATTGTTATCTTGATAGAAATATCAATAATGTGCAGGAATTGTCAGAAGCGGAAACTGCCGCAAGAGAGTTCCTTGCTCAAAGCGGTTGGATCGTTAAGGAATTGCTTGACACCCCCCGCTGGGAAAAAATGCCAAGCCGTTTCCGTTGTTTTTTCAGCGACGTTTTAACAGCCAGACGGGTAACGATGGAGATTGCCCGTCTGGATGGAATTGCCTTTCTTTCGTACTCTTGGAAACACGATGACAACGAAGTTGTGAAAGAAAAATGAAAAAATCGCATAAATTATTTTTGATAATGATCCTCGGCATTGCAGGAATATGCTTTGCCGGAGCGGCAATTTATGGAGCGTTGCATTGGCACCATGTTCCCGGTCGGCCCAGTTTCAAACTGCCCACAGGCCTGGGAGTATTGGCAGTATGGTGTTTCATCGGAATAAAAAAAGTATATGATAACTGAAGTGATTGAAAAATGAAAAAACTTATTTTAACTTCTGTTCCACTTTGCAGTTGTCTGCTGGTGTCGGGGTGTTTCGGGGCGACCGCTTCTTTGATTTGTTGCAAAGTCCTTGAAGATCAGATCAAGGTTGATGCGGCGATATTGTCATCT
>JAZRSP010000266.1:0-7265 GCA_045651565.1 Victivallaceae bacterium
TCATGCCGATGTGCCGAGATTGATGTTGCCGCCTTATTCAAAAATTAAGAAAGAGGCACTCCTTAAAACTATGGAAGGTGTCAATGATGAGATCAAAAATATCTTGAAAACTCGCTTGAATATTTCTGATAGTGAAACTGCGGAAGATGCAGAATCTCTGGACAGTCTTGATTTACAATTGAATCAGGATGCAAAAAAATAAGTAATTAAGTTTTTCTTTGAGACTGTTGCGCAAAAATCGCAACAGTCTTTTTTTTCGCATAATTTGGGATAAACTGAATGGGATTCTAACCTATTGGCTATTTCGATATATCAGCAATGCCAAAATGGAAGGATTCAACAATAAGATCAGATAGCTGATAAAACAAGCTTACGGCTTTAGAGATTGTGAGTACTTCAAATTGAAAATCTATCAATTACCTAAAATTTCAAGTTCTAAGGAGATATGAGTTTATGTCTCAAACCGTTGATAAGGCAAAAAAATGGCTCCAGCACCTATAGGATTGACCTTGCGGTGTTGCTTTTCGCAACATCCTCAGGCACAATTTTTATAAAAATTTTATAAAAATGGTCGAACCTTTATTGGTTCTTTGCCGTGCTGACGCACTGCAACTGCTCCATTTGGAGCAGGAATCCTTGGCTCCTAACCATTTTCGCAAAAAAAATGACAGTCCTAACGAACTGTCATTGGAATTTTTTTCAAAAATGGTAGCGGATCCAGGATTCGAACCAGGGACCTACGGATTATGATTCCGGCGCTCTAACCAGCTGAGCTAATCCGCCACATTTTTTACATGCCTTTAATATAATACCTTTTTTTTATTTTTCAAGTCAAATTTATAAAAATTTTTAAACTTTTTTATTTTATGATTTTTTTTGATAAAAAATTTGCTTTTTTATAATTATAATATACATTATTATAGCTGACGGACTTGATTTCAGTGCGATTTCATATCCGGAAGTTTATGGATTTGTTTCTGACTTATATCGGTTAAGTACTACCGGATGAGGAAGTTACGCAAAAAATAGATGAATTGTATCGTTTTAGGGTATTTATGGCGTATCTTCTTGTAAGTTAGGAAGATACGATTTTTTTTTGTTATTAACGGAAGGATTTAATTATAATGGTAGAAAACAGAATTGCTCACATCGGGATTATTATTGAAAACACTGCCTCGATTCAGGCAGTAAATAATATTTTGCATGACTATGCTGATTATGTGGTCGGGCGTATGGGAATTCCTTACCGCAAGGAGGGAATTGCGATTATCAGCATTGTTCTCGATGCTCCGCAGAATATCATCAGCGGGATCGCCGGCAAAATCGGCATGCTTGACGGTGTGCAGGCTAAAACTGTTTACTCAAAAATTATTAAAACACAGGAGGAGAAAAATGACTGATTATAATCCTAAATCATCTATTGCAACTGAATTTATCCACGATGGAGAAATTTTGGAATCTCTCAAATATGCAGAGAAAAACCGCAACAATCGCACCTTGATTGAATCAGTGATTGAGAAAGCTCGTGAGGCAAAAGGACTTTCGCACCGCGAGGCATTGCTGCTGCTTGACTGTCAACTTGATGACCTCAATGAGAAAATTTTTAAACTTGCGACTGAGATTAAAGAGAAATTTTACGGCCGCCGCATTGTGATGTTCGCGCCGCTTTATCTCTCAAACTACTGCGTGAATGGCTGTGTATATTGTCCTTATCACTGCAAAAACAAGACTATTCGCCGTCACAAACTCTCTCAAGAAGAGATTCGCAAGGAAGTTATTGCATTGCAGGATATGGGGCATAAGCGTTTGGCTTTGGAGGCAGGCGAGCATCCGACCATGAACCCGATAGAATATATCTTGGAATCAATCAACACCATTTACTCAATTAAGCACAAAAATGGTGCGATCCGCCGAGTCAATGTCAATATCGCTGCAACCACAGTTGAGAATTACCGTAAACTCAAAGATGCCGGAATCGGTACTTATATCCTTTTTCAGGAGACCTACCACAAACCGACCTACGAGCAACTTCATCCGACCGGTCCTAAAAGCGATTACGCTTACCACACCGAGGCGATGGATCGTGCGATGGATGGCGGGATTGATGATGTTGGAATCGGGGTGCTTTTCGGGCTTAACCTCTATCGGTATGACTTCACCGGGCTTCTGATGCATGCAGAACACTTGGAAATTGCCAAAGGGGTAGGGCCGCACACTATCAGCGTTCCCAGAATTCGTCCTGCTGATGATGTGAATACTGATGATTTTTCAAATTCAATTTCAGATGAAATTTTTACAAAAATCGTTGCAGTTTTGCGGATTGCGGTACCTTATACCGGGATTATCGTTTCAACCCGTGAATCGCCAGAAGTGCGTGAAAAGGTTTTGAAAGTTGGCGTTTCACAGATTAGCGGCGGCTCAAAAACCAGCGTAGGCGGTTATGCCGAAGAAGAAAAACCGGAAGAAAATTCCGCCCAATTTGAAGTCGATGACCACCGCACTTTGGATGAAGTGGTAAATTGGCTTTTGAACAATGGCTATATCCCAAGTTTCTGTACTGCATGTTATCGAGAAGGCAGAACCGGCGACCGCTTTATGAGATTGGTCAAGTCAGGACAGATTGCCAATATTTGTCAGCCCAATGCTTTGATGACACTCAAAGAGTATTTGGAGGATTATGCTTCCGCCGATACCCGGAAAATCGGAGAAAAGGTCATCTCCGAGGAAGTCACCAAAATTAAGTCTGACAAGGTTAAGGAAATTGCTAAAAAATATTTGGCAGAACTCCATGACGGCAAAAGAGATTTCCGCTTTTAAAAATGAATTTCTTATTCGGCAGAAATAAATTTAAGCGGAAACGCAAAAAACACTTGAAGCTTGGCAAATGGGGCGAGAAGCAGAGTTGCAAACTTTTGGAAAGCAAAGGTTTTGAAATTTTAACTCAAAACTTCCGCTTGAAAAGCGGAGAACTCGATATCGTCGCTCTGGACGGTAGGGTTTTGGTCTTTGTCGAGGTCAAAACTCTTACCCGTCTGGGACTTTTTCGTCCGGTTTATAATTACAGTTACCGCCAGAACAAGAGAAATATTATTACTGCCAAAGAGTATATCCGACTGCTGAAACTTCCGATTGAAGATATCAGGTTTGACTTTATCGAAGTTGTCGGTTCTCCAGGAAACTTAAAAGAAATTCGCCATTATCAAAATTTCACAGTTGCCGACACCAGATTGTTTTTTCGCAGATAACTATTAATTGTATTTTTTTGCGTTATCTGGATATTGTTTTTTTGGGGGTGGGGGGAGTTTTCTGCATTATGACAAGGCAGAAGATAACTCACTTTGAGTGACACTGGCAGTACCGATTTTGCTTACGACTATTCCGGAAGCAATATTTGCCAAAAGGGTACTTTCTTCAATTGTTGCACCGTAGCTTAAAGCTGAAACCAGAGTGCCGATAAGCGTATCGCCTGCACCTGAAACATCGAAAACTTCTTTGCAAACTGTCGGAATTACATTTAATTTCTCATCTTTGTAAATTGCAATACCGTCGGCAGATAGTGAAATTACCAGATTTTCAGGCTGATATTTTTCCGAAATAATTTTTGCCGCACGGGTTAATAATTCAAGTCTGGCAGTTCGGTCGGCAAAGAAGTCATCTTCCATATTAGCAAGCGAAAAAGTTTCCTGTCTATTGGGCTTCAAGACGGTTAAATTACTAAAATCTTTCAAACTGTTCGGTTTGGGGTCAAGTGCGGTAATAATATTGTATTCCTTTGCCAACTTGGTGATAGATTTGACCAAAGAATCACTGACAGTACCTTTGTTGTAATCAGAAATTATGATTGCATCAATTTTCTGAAAGGCAACTAAATTTTTGAGATTGGTCATAATTTCATTTTCGATAGATTCAGAAATTTTTTCTGTAACTTCGGAATCAACCCTCAATAACTGTTGATTGCCGACGATAAAACGCTCTTTGACAGTGGTTGAGCGTGTCGGGTCACAACTTAAAAAGGTTGTTATTGAATTTTTTTCAAAAATATCTTGCAGTGTTTTGGCGTATTGGTCATTGCCGACTACGCCGAAAATGTAACTTTTTACGCCTAATGCTTGCAAATTATTGCTGACATTGCCTGCACCGCCGGCAGAAAAAACTTTGTCGTTTATTCTGATAATCGGTACCGGAGCTTCGGGAGAGAGGCGGTTACTTAATCCGTAAGTAAAAATATCCAGCATGACATCACCGATGACTGCAATACTTAAATTTGAAAAATTTTCTACAATTCTTTTCATGAGCCTAAATGTTTTCCTGTTTTTAAATAGTTCTGTACATAATCGCAAACTGCCTTGCATAAGGGGGTTAATTCATCACGGAAACCTGCTTGGCGTAGTTTTTCAATTGAAGCGCAAGTATAATATTGATATTTATTTTTTAGGTATTCAGGCATGTCGATATATTCGATTTTTTTGGGCTTACCCATTGCTTGGAAGACATAAGAGGTAAGTTCATTCCAAGAAGTTGCAATTCCGCTGCCAATATTGTAAATCCCATTAAGCTGCGGATTTTCGAATAGGAATAAGACCATTTTTGCCGCATCTTTGACATAGAGAAAATCTCGCAACTGTTCGCCGTCGGCATAATCTGAACGATAAGACTTGAATAACTTCATGCAGCCGTTTTCTGAAATTTGTTCAAAAGCCCGCATGACGACACTTCGCATATCATTTTTGTGGTACTCATTAGGGCCGAAGACATTGGAGAATTTGCAAGCGGCAATTTTGTCAGCGATAGAGTTATTTTTTGCATAGAGGTCAAACATCTGCTTGCTGTATCCGTACATATTTAACGGGCGTAACTTCTCAATATTCTCGTCCATGTCGTCGTAACCTTGCGAGCCGTCGCCGTAGGTGGCGCAACTTGAAGCATAGACAAATCTGATATTGTTTTTTACCGCCCAGAGGGCAAGAGATTTGGTATAAGAGAAATTGTTTTCAGCGAGGTAACTTGCGTTTTTTTCGGTAGTGCTGGAGCATGCGCCTAAGTGGATAACGCCCTGAATATTTGCAGAATCGAATTTTCCGCTATTCAGCAGTGCAAGGAACTCTTCTTTCTCGTAGTAATCGCGGTACTTTAACGGCACTAAATTTTGCCATTTTTCGCTTGATCCCAAGTGGTCAACTACGATTATATCAGTTATGTTGCGAGAGTTTAATTCATAAATTACCGCACTTCCGATTAAGCCTGCTCCGCCTGTAACAATAATGCTCATAATATTATCCTTTTTTCCTGAAACCTCTCTGGCGTGCCGCTTCATAGAGCAAAATGGTTGTCGCAGTTGCCACATTGAGTGAATCAATTTTACCCAGCATCGGAATTACAACTTTCATATCGGCATCATTCATCCACAAATCAGATAAACCGCACTGCTCACGACCGACTACGATTGCGACACTTTGGGTCATATCGACATCGGTGTAATTTTTGTCGGTATGCGGGGTTGCGGCAAGGGTTTTGATGTTATTTTTTCTTAACCATGCCAAAGCCTCTTCGCTGCTTGCTTCCGCAAGCGGTACAGAAAACAATGCCCCGGTACTTGCTCTGATTACATTGGGATTATAGATGTCAGTGCATTTGTCGCAGATAATAAGTCCGTCTACTCCGGAGGCATCGGCACTGCGGAGGATAGAACCCAAGTTGCCCGGTTTCTCGACCGATTCTGCAACTAAATACAAACCATTGGGGATAATCGGCATTTCGTCCAGAGTGTGTCTGCGCATTTTGGCGATGGCAATTAAGCCCTCTGGGCGGTCACGATAGGCGATTTTTGTAAGAATCTGCGGGGTGACTTCGCAAACTTTTATCCCTTTTTGTGCGAAAGATTCAAGCAGGGGGTATTCGTTTTCTCCCAGAAATTGTTCGGGGGAGAAGTAACATTCGATAATCTCCAAACCGTACTCATCGGCTCTGGTTAATTCGCGGTAGCCCTCCAAAATGGTCAATTGCTCTTTGTCACGAGTGCGGTGTTCCCGAAGTTTCACTACATGTTTAATCGAGTTATTCTGCAAACTGGTAATTTTTAAAAATTCCATTTCAACTCCTATTTATGGTTAAAAATTTATCTATTCCCTATTAATATATATTAATTTTAAATATTTACAATAAAAAACTGGTAATTTTTTAAAAATAGATTATCTTATTATATAAATATGGAGATAAAAATGAGAAAAATAGCAATTTTACTTTGTGGCGGTGCCGGTTCCAGAATGGGAAGTTGTGTGCCGAAACAATTTTTGAAACTTGATGACGGCTTGACAGTTTTGGCAAAGTCGGTACTTGCTTTTGTCGAAAATCCGAATATCGACCAAATTATTGTGGTGGCAAAAGAGAGTTTGCGTGAGCAAACAATTGAGATTATGGAAAATTTGAAATTGGATAAGCCGTGGATTGTTGTTAATGGCGGAGAAACTCGTCAGCAAAGCAGTCTATGCGGAGTGAATGCCGTTGAAAATCCGCAGGATGACGATATAATTTTGATTCACGATGTCGCCAGACCTTTTGTGAGCCGAGAAACTATTGATAACACCATTAAAGCAATGACTCAATATCGGGCGGTAAGTACCATTATGCCGAGCAGCGATACTATTTACATTTTGAATGAGAAGCGGGAAATTCAGAGTATCCCGGAGCGTAAAAATCTCTGCAATGTTCAAACTCCGCAAGTTTTTCACTATAATTTAATCAAAAAGGCGCACTTAATGGCGCAGGAAATCGGAAAAACTGACTTTACCGATGACTCTGGAATGGTGCATTATTTCAGCCTCGCTCCGGTCGGGACAGTTTTGGGTTCTGTGGAAAATAAAAAAATTACCTATCCATCAGATCTTTAAAGTATCAAACCGACAATTTTGTAGGGGGAGACTTGCGTCGTCTCCCCCTATAACCCCCTCGACGCCAGCACTGGTGCTGGACTGGGGTACTTGTGAGTGAGATTGTCGTGGCCGGTTTGGTGGAGTGTAAATGTGGCAAAATCTTCGGAGACTCCCTCCGTTTTTTTAGGGAGTGACACCTCAATGCTTTTGCCACGGTTCGCCAACTAACGGAGATTTTCCACGCCACTCAAATCTCCTTTTTAAAATTATTATTCGAGTAAATTTGTGGTTATTATAAATCAATTATATTTTGTTAAAATCCCATACAATTTCATCGGTCGGAATTATTTCAAATTTATAGTTGATTCTTTTCTCGGTCGGTTCTGCAAAAAACAA
>JAZRSP010000267.1:0-2679 GCA_045651565.1 Victivallaceae bacterium
CCAGGGGAAGAAAGTTGTTTCAACAGTGAAACCGAATTTATCCGCAGCAGCTTTCATAACTTTCAAGCCTTCTGCAACGACTTCAGGACCGGTCCCGTCACCGGGGATTACAGCAATTTTGTAATTTTTAGACATTTTTAAATCTCCCTTTAATATAAATAGTTAATTATAAACAAAATAATATTACAATAATGTACCACAAAAACTGAAAATTTCAAGCATTAAAATAAAAAAATCAAATGTTTTTTAGGAAGAAACTGACACAGGTTCTTTCTTTGCATGTATCCAAGCAAACACACCGCCCTTAACTTCGGAGTTTTTCAGCACACAAGATACCCTGCAATTTATCACGAATAATTTTTCTAAAAAAAATTTTATATCGTTTGTAATTTATTTTTTTGATACTATATTATTGCATTCTTACTTATAATTTAGAGATGAAACATAGGTAACAAAATGGATAATTTTAATTGGAATGCAACTCCTGAATCAATAAGGCAAAACGGAATGCCTTTTTGCGGAGCATTGCGAGATTATTATATCAATCGCTTTCGGAATAACGCCGAAAGACATCGAGAAAAAATTTCACAACTTACTGATGAAAAAACTACCGCTGATTATATTCAAGACATACGAAATCGAATAAAAAAACATTTTAATTTTCCCCAAGAACATACTGAATTAAAGGCAGAAACTGTTTTTCGCCGAGAAGAAAAAGACCATGTAATAGAGGGAATTATTTATTTCAGCCGACCGGGATTGGCAGTCAGCGGACTTTTTATGACACCCAAAACCTCCGGGAAACATCCGGGAATTTTGTTCCTCTGCGGACACATGCCGAGCGGTAAATTAGGATATTATCAAACGATTGCTTCGGATTTGGCAAGACAAGGATTTGCGGTTTTAATTATCGACCCGATGGGACAGGGTGAACGCAGAGAATCTGAATTGCACCCGGTATTGGAACATAATCTTTTCGGGCGTCGTTTGGGGTTGGCAGGAGAATCGTTTGCTGCATGGAGAACCTATGATGCGGTACGAGGTTTGGATTATTTGACAAGCCGCAATGAAGTAGATTCGTCAGTCATCGGAGTTACAGGCTGTTCAGGGGGCTGCACACTTGCAACTTATGTTATGGCAGTTGATGAACGCCCGACTATGGTGGCATTCAGTTGTGCAATTACAACTTGGGAACACAATGTAGAGAATGAGCATCCAATTGATATTGAACAACTTCCGCAAGGACTTGGGCGTGAAAATTTAGAACTTGCAGATTTATTAATTGCCGCCGCACCTCGCCCGATGTTGGTAATGGGACAAAGTAACGATTTTTTTGACTTGCGTGGAACTCGTGAAATTTATGCAGAACTTGAAAAAATTTACGCAAATTTGAATCATACAGAGAATCTTGCATTTTTCAGCGGAATCGGTGAACATTCTTACAGTTTGGCACAGCGATTTGAAATGCATAAATTCTTTGGCAATCATGTAGGATTGCAGGAAATTCCTTTTGACCAATTGGACTTGAACCCGATTAAAGATACTGAACTTTATTGCGCTCCTGAGGGTAAAATTTTTAACATTGAAAATACTGTTTCTCATGATGAACTTGCAGCAGAGTGCTGTCGCAATGTATCGCAGTTAAGAAAAATTGATAATGAAGATATTTTGCGCAAAAAAGTTATAGAAAAATTGGCAATCGGCGAAACTTTTATCCCCTACTATCGAGTGTTGAGATTAAGTTTATATACCTTGCCGAATTGCTTCGGCAGATTTGCGCTGGAAACAGAAAAAAATCAGGCAATGTGTATTCTAAAAACTCCATGCACCAGAAAAGAACCGCATTATCACGTGCCTGAAAATGAAAAAATTATGTTGTATATCGGACATTTGGATTCAGAACTTGAAGTTGTCAGGAAAAAATTTGAATTTGACGGAATGGTTTGTCCTTTTGATGTTCGAGGAATCGGAGAGTTTACCCCTTGCGATGCTTTGAGAAGTGCCGATAGAGATTTCTTTGAAATTTATGAATCGGATTATCATTATGCCGCCTTGGGTGATTTTTTAGGAGAGCCGATTTTGGGCAGGAGGGTGCATGATATTCTATGTTGTGCGGAATTATTGAAATCACGCAATTGTGAAGTTGAGTTTTACGGTTGCGGACAAGGCGGAATTGCGGCACTTTTTGCGGCTTTCGTCGGCGGATACAAGGTTACTCTCGAAAATATTCCTAAAACTTATCTTGACTTGGCGAATAATTATAATAACGCTCTTCCGCAAGCGTTGCTGCCTTTTGATATTTTAAAGGTTTGTGATTTAGATGTTTTAATTAAATATACTAATGCCGAAATTATTAGTTAAAAAAGGAGAAAAAAAAATGGCGTTTAAAATTGTTGTAATCGGTGGAGGCAGTGTCCTCTGGATGCCCAGATTGGGATGTGATATGCTTATGGAACCATCGCTGGACGGGTCTGAATTGGTTTTGGTTGATATTGATGCCAAAGCGGCGAAACTTATCCAAGAATATTTAAGCTGCTGCAACAAACAACTTCAAAAGAATTGGAAAATCTCTGTTGACAATGAAGATAATGCCTTGAAAAATGCCGATTGCGTGGTTGTTTCAATCTCAACCGGCGGATTCGAGGCAATGGACAAAGATTATACTATCCCGGAAAAGTT
>JAZRSP010000268.1:0-3424 GCA_045651565.1 Victivallaceae bacterium
CCTTTGCCCAAGTGCAGAACTCCGTCATAATTGACATTATTTCTGATAGTTCCTTCGATTTTGTCTTCCTGTAAATTACCGACGATTCTTTCCAGTAAGAAGAGTAAATCGTGGGCGTAAAGCATTAAAAGTGAGTTGTCATCAATTTCGGCGACTTCATAATCATTGGAGTCATTTTTTTTAACTGCCATGATACACTTATCTTCAAAGTCGACCACCATAATATTGGCTTGCTCATTTTGCAAAAAAGCCAACATTTCGTCAGAGGGATAAAAATTGCTGCTGCAAAGAATTTCTCCTTCCAAGTGATCTAAACGCTCAAGCAGGTGTTCAGTGATTGTTTTATTGGCGATTTTGATTTCCCCGACGGGTGATAAAATCGGCTGCATAGTTTCCAATGTTACATCTTCAATTCTGATACCGTTAGTCATTTTATCCCAACTCCTTTGTTACAACTGTTGACAAATTTTTTATCCACAATTCTACATCCGAAGCCTTTTCTGCCTCGACGAGAAGCCTGATTTTATTTTCTGTACCAGAATAGCGGACAATGACTCTGCCGCTATCGCCCAGAGCCTCCTCACATTTTTTAATTTCAGCAGGGAGGAGATTAAGTTCATGAATAGGAATTTTCTTTTTCACCGCCATAGAGCAGATTTCCTGAGGGAAAACGGTCATAAACTCTGCTAATTCGGAGAGTTTTTTGCCGCTTCGGTTCATGAGTTTAAGTACATGCAATGCGGAAATAATTCCGTCACCGGTTGTCGCATAGTCCATAAAAATTATATGACCTGATTGTTCACCTCCGATATTTGAAGCACCGCTTTTCATTTTTTCAATTACATAGCGGTCGCCGACATCGGTAACTTCGACTTTGATGTTTTTTTGCTGCATTGCCCGATGAAGTCCCAAATTCGACATGCTGGTAACCACGATAGAGTTATTCTGCAATTTTCCTCTTTCTGCGTAGTCCAAAGCAATCATACCGATAATTCGGTCACCATTAACAACTTCACCGTTTTCGTCGCAGAAAATTACTCGGTCAGCATCGCCGTCAAGGGCAATTCCGACATCGGCAGCGTTTTCTTTGACCAAACGAGATAATTCTTCGACATGGGTTGCGCCGCAATTTTCGTTAATATTCAAGCCGTTAGGAGAAACGGCAAATTCGATAACTTCTGCGCCGAGTTCACGGAAAATCAACGGAGCAATTGAATACGCTGCGCCATTGGCACAATCAAGCACCATTTTCAGACCTTTCAAACTCATATTTTTGATAGAACTCTTGGCAAACTCTATGTAACGGCCTCTTGCATCATCAATGCGGTATGCTTTGCCGATTCGGCTGTTGTCAAATCCCTTGCTAAAAATCAGCGACTCATCAAGAATCATATTTTCGATTTCAAGTTCGACTTCATCGGGGAGTTTGAAGCCCTCTGAACTGAAAATTTTAATTCCGTTGTCGCAGGCAGGATTGTGGCTTGCGGTAATCATAATTCCGCAGACACAACCCATTGAACGGGTTAGGTGTGCAACTGCCGGTGTCGGCATCGGTCCGACTGCCAAAACATCAACTCCCATACTCAGCAGTCCGCTTGTAAGGGCAGTTTCCAGCATATATCCTGAAAGTCGGGTATCTTTGCCGACAATTACTCTGGCAGTAGTTTTTGAATTAGATGCGAAATATCTTCCGACTGCTTTGCCAACTTGAAGTGCAACATCAACTGTTATGGGGTAATTATTGGCTTTGCCTCTGATTCCGTCTGTTCCGAAAAGTTTTCTCATTAAAAAATCCCCTGATTTAAACCATAAAAATTATACTCATTTAACATAAAATATCACCAAATTATATATTTGTCAAGAAAAAAAGTGAAAATTTTTTCACAATTGAGTTTTTTTGTGGTGGTGTTGAGGCGGAAAAAAGAATTATTTTTTATGATTTTTTTTGTGAACGGTTGCAAAAATTGTAAGTAGTGTTATATTATCTTCGCAGTAAAAATTAAAATCACAAAAAAACAGGTGAATCAAATGAGTGAAAAAATTTATTTGTGGCAAAATCAGGAAGTAAGTCATGCTTCAATAGTTCCTTTTTTGGTTGAAGACGGACAAAAACATCCGGCAGTTTTAGTTATCCCCGGCGGCGGATATGGAGAAGTTTGTGAATTCTCCGAGGGACATCATATTGCACTTGCTTTTAATAAATTCGGTTATCATGCATTTGTGCTTGACTATCGGGTTGCTCCCAATCGTTATCCGGCTCCCCAGCAGGATGCAATTCGTGCGGTGAAACTTATTCGCGGCAACGTTGATAAATGGAATGTGGAGAGCGATAAAATTGTTTCATGCGGTTTCTCTGCCGGCGGACACTTGGCAGGTTCAATCGGTGTGCTTTATGAGCAAATTGAGGTGCTTGCCAATGATGAGTATGATCAAGTTGACGGCAAAGTCAATGCAATGATTCTTTCTTACGGAGTTTTGTCATTCGGTAAATATACCAATGAAGCGACTGCTAGAAATTTAAGCGGCGACGATGAGGCGATTAAAAATTTCTGTTCACTTGAAAAAGCTGATTTAAGTTTGACTCCTCCGGCTTTTGTCTGGGCGACGGTTGAAGACCAACTGGTTGATTATCGCAATAGTATGCTTTTTGCTGATGCGATGATGCAGGCGGGAAGAACTTGTGAATTGAGAATTTTCCCTTACGGCAAGCACGGAATGCTGCTTGGGGTGGATACACTTGATGTTGCTGATTGGATGAAGTCGGCTGTCGATTTCTTGGAAACTCAATGGCAGGTGAGAGAAAATGAAACGCTTTTGAAGCAGAAATACACTAATGAGTATCAGTGTGCTGCTTCTAAAAAGTATCTCGGCGAATAGAATTTTCGTTTGAAATTAATATTGGAACGGGCGAGTTTTTGAGAAAAAACGGCTCGTTCCTTTTTGTGTAATGCCAATTTTTTATGATGGATTTTTTGAAAAAATAGTATAGTCGATAGGCTTTGACAATTTTTTGCTCATCGGTTTGAAAATTTTTGAAAACTTTGTCGAATTTATTGAAAAAATCGGTGTTTTCCGTGACTTGAAAAAGAATTTTTACATAGCCGAATGATAGATTGAAATAGGCATGCTTTTTCTCAAAACGGTACAAAAATTCATCTTGGAGTGCCGAATTGTATTGCAGAAGGTAGTTGATTTGTGATTGAGAATCAATAGAGGCAATGATTGGATGATTCAAGTTGTGCGGTTTGGGAAATTCAGGGGGTAATTGTAAGTTTTTCTTTATGACGATAGCGGAAAGTATCTGGGCGGTTTCAAGACACATTTTTCTTATATGTGTATCGGCAAGAAATTCGGCAGATTTAGTAGGATTTTTGTCTAAAATAAATAATTGCATAAAATTCTCCTCTTTTACCATATTATAGAA
>JAZRSP010000269.1:0-1004 GCA_045651565.1 Victivallaceae bacterium
TGAACAGAGTTGAATTGATAAATGAAATTGAACGATTGAAACAACAAAATTCTGTCTTGCAGCAGCAGTTGGTGCTTTTGCATGACTTGGAGAAGCAGAATAAAGAGCTGCGCAGTCAGAAAAAAATTCCTCCGAACAAAAAATTTAATTTCATTAATGGCGAAATTATTGTGCGTGACCCTTTGAACTGGTTTGATGTTTTTACCATTAATCGAGG
Source organism: Victivallaceae bacterium (assembly GCA_045651565.1). Lineage (GTDB taxonomy): Bacteria > Verrucomicrobiota > Lentisphaeria > Victivallales > Victivallaceae > RGIG5270. Next base: position 218 of record JAZRSP010000269.1, read on the forward strand.
TGGTAAAGACGGTGTCAAAGTCGGTTCAGCGGTTTTTACTTTTGATAATAACTCCAAACCGCTTTTGATTGGAGTTGTCGCCAAAGTGCAAAATCACTCTGCCCAGGTTGTAAGTTTAAGCAGTTCAAACTTCAAAATTTCAGGGCATTTGGCGCACTCTGATAATATCGGACTTATCAATTTCGACGAAAACCGTTACCGTACCAACAAAGAATATGTGTCAATGGATCTTCTGCCGAATCATGGAAATTATGTTATTGATGAGGAAGTTTTCACTACCGGGTTTGAGGAGAATATTCCTGCCGGAATCAAAATCGGAAACTTGGTTTCGCTTGATAAAGATAATTCACCATACAGTAATCAATTGTTTGTATCAGGTATGATTTCTATCAAAAATAACTTTGTAAACACCAAATTTGTAACTATAGCAATTAAAAAGGAGTTATAAAAGGTGAATTTAGAATTCACAATTAACTGGGGTTATCAGATGCTTTATAGCAGAAGATTGTACCATGATGTCTTTGATTGGTCAGGTTGTTTGGAGTGTTCTGACCAAAATGCGGTAATGGAGTTGGCGTTATTGGAATACCCTTTCTGTATGTTCGGAATTTGTTATTCGCCTGATTTGTCTAAAATAGAGGGTAATTCGTGGGATAATGTTAAAACTCGCCGTTCTCTCGGCGGTTTGTCGGTAAAAGTAAGTTGTAAAAAAAATTCGTTTTTTACTTTAAAAAATAAGTATGGCAAGTTTGAGTTCAGTTGCGAAGATATTTGCAACTGTGGTTTT
>JAZRSP010000270.1:0-1011 GCA_045651565.1 Victivallaceae bacterium
GGGGAAAGATTGCCATCGGACAGCGTGCTGTGGCAGTGGAGATTGGCTTTATAAAACTGACCTTCCTTGGGTAAAAGGTATTTTCTCATGATAACGCTCCTTTTCTTCGGATCGAATTTGATTGATTACTCTCATTATATCACTTTTTTGAAAAAAGTAAAGACTTTTTGATAAAACAAATATGAAAAACGGCACCCGCAATGCCGATGCCGAGAGGATTTATGATAGTTTGGTTTCTTTTGAACCCTTGTCAAACGACGGGTTGAAGGCGTAAAAGTTTTTGGAATCCAGATTGTCTTGGGCAATGCGAAGGGCGTCGGCGATACAGTCAAACTGAAGCATTTATTACTTAACTTCATATTGGTTTTATTCAACAATTAACTTGTCTATCCATTCTTTCGATAAAACATATTCTTTATCATCAATCGTAATTGAATATGCTTTGTCATCAAATGATATTACCTCCAAAGGAATAACCAAATTGATATCTTCCTGCAGAATACCGCAAACATATCCGTAAACATAGCAATTTTTCAACCCACCATCGGGTTGCTTTACTAAATCATATAGTCCTGCATTTTGTGCCGTTTGTCCGCTTATTATCTCATTCAGAAATTGTTCGCATTCGGTTATTCCTTTTTTTGAGTTTAAAATTTCAGCATCAGTAAAAAGCAAATCTTTTACAAACTCAAATCTAATGCAATTATCAAGTGCAATTTCCGTTTTGAGCAAATCGGATTTTACGTATATTGAAGCAACTTCATTATCGGGCCAATATCTAACTAAAACGTCTTGACTTCCATTAACAGAATACATTCCTGTTTTAATCTCGCTGGAGAGATGATAGAACGTCTTTTTTTCTCCGGATATATGACCGATAAAATCCCTTTCCCCAAAGCACCAAACCATATCTTCTCTACCGACAGAAATATATTCAGTACCATCGTTTGCGACTATGGTTTCATTTTCGGTTTTGGTAAATTTGACATTGTTATTACAAGCAGTAAAGGA
>JAZRSP010000271.1:0-5483 GCA_045651565.1 Victivallaceae bacterium
ATATGAAACTTACATCGTCGGCGGTGCAGTGAGAGATTTGTTGCTCGACCATACGGCGAAAGATTACGATATTGCCACTGCTGCTTCACCGGAACAAATCTGCAAAGTCCTCGGTCGCAGAAATACTATGATCATCGGCAAAAGATTCCGGTTGGTGCATTACCGCATGGGCGAAGAAATTATTGAAATAAGTACCTTCCGAAGCAACCCGACTTCCGACAAGCAGGAAAAGGTCAGAAACAAAATCAAAAGATTGGCAGATAAACCGGAAAAAATGATTTTTGATGATAATAACTTCGGAACTTCACAAGAAGACGCCTTTCGTAGAGATTTCACCATAAATGCCCTCTTTTATGACCCGATTGCCGACAAAATTATCGACCATACCGGCATGGGACTTAAAGATATTGAAAACAAGGTTGTCCGAGTCATCGGTGACGGCAATTTGCGCTTTGAGGAAGACCCGGTAAGAATGCTCCGCGCATTGAAGTTAGTAGGACAATTTGATTTCTCTATGGACGCCCATACCGAAAACGCACTCTTTAATTCTTTGGAATATTTACAGCATGTTTCAACTTCTCGCATGACCTTGGAACTGGAAAAAATCCTGGCATCCTGCTACGGCGATAAAATTTTGGAAGCATTTCACGATTACGGATTACTGCCCTATTTCCTGCCGTTTTTTTCCGAAAATTGGGATACCCCTGAAATGGAAAGAGCATTGGATTTACTCTGTGAACGCAATATCAGAGTCAGCGAAAATCTCTATCGCAACAGTATTTCGCTCGCAATGGCGACACTGCTTCTGCCCTTTGCCAAGGCGAAATTCGATGAGGCAAAAAGAGATCGCCAATCAATCAAAATTCATGCTATTACTTCAGAATTGACCGGCAAAGCCTTTAAACCGCAAACCATGATCAAGCGTCTGCTGATGTCAACAGAGAAAATTCTTAATAGCCACTTGTCGCAAAAAAATCCCTCTTACCGGGAAAAGGGCAATAAACACGCCAATGAATTGCTAAATATTATCATCTGTTGTGATAAAAATAAGGTGCAAAAATAATTATTTTTCTGATTTGCATAAAAAGTCAAACCGCACTTGACAAATCAAAAAACCGTGCTATATTATTGTATTAGTCAAAAAAGATATTGATCTGAAAAAATTCCGGGGGTGTTCCGGATTCGACCGATCTGATTGAGTGTTGACGGCATGTAGAGGATAATCGTTGGCCTCTTTAAACATCGATTAAACGAATAACTGCAAAACCGAATTTTGCAATGGCTGCTTAAGGAAAAGCGCCTCGTTCCACTCCTGACGGGTACTAGGGAGCTCGAACGTCATTTAGTATCCTGGCTTCTAATATTCTTTTGTCTGATATTAAGCGAGGAGAATAAGACAAATAGTCTGGAGACAGGCCTGACTGCCGGCATAGTCAAAGGACGATAAAAATCAAAGACAGGATAAACATGTAGAAGTCTTCACCGCGTCTCGTCGGCACAGGGGTTCAACTCCCCTCACCTCCACCAAAACAAATTCTCTGCTTGCAAAAGTGCTGACGATTGCAAGCAGTTTTTTTGTGCCTTTTGTGGCTGTTTCGCAAGGTTTTACAGAAGCACACGGCAAGAAACAAGAGAATTCTCTATTTTTCTCCATTCTCTAAAAACCGACCTATCGATTTAGAGTTTAAAAGTCCTTATGTTTTAGAGATGCAAAAAAAGCCATTACTCTTTGATAATAAGTAATTATCCAAAAGTCGTTAATTCCTCAATAAATATACTAAATATACCATATTGTAAGATATTAAATTATCTCTATAAAGTACTACGAATTAATTTCAGGACTAACCTTAATATGAAGTCTTATATAACTCTACAGATTAAATATTATGTCGGTAAATAAAAAATAATTGCTTTCAAAACTCCTTTCCCATGCCAATCAACTGGTTTAAAAAGGTTTGTTTGCAAAATAATAAAACCAATAATCACCGAAGCTAGCGCTCCAAACATTTGCACAGTACTTGTTGATAAACCTTTTTTAGGAGCAGTACTCATTACTACTCCTGTGAATGCCGCAGCCAAACCAACCGTAATTAATCCAGCAATACCTAAAAACAACATAATTTTTTATTTAACTCCTATTTTTTATTTAATAATTCTGGGAAATCTCGATTTAATACATACACCAAATGGCTGGTAAAGCCATGGTTGCAAGACGCCGTTGCCCCTGCATGCTCCCATAAAGTGCCAGTTTGTTCTGCCATATATAAATAATAATTTTTAATGTTTGACAACATTTCTTCTTTGTTGCCTGCTTGCGATAATAATTCCAGCCGCAGGAAGTAGCCCATAAAAGGAGCCGCTTTGCCGACGTAGGGATAATCATCTTCTTTGCGTTTAGGCCCAAATTTATCGTTTAGAATTTCCCACAGCTCTGGATGACTTTCAAATGTAACCGTCTTAGTATAGAAAGCATAATATTGACAAGTTTCTGAATATTCTTTCTGTACTTCCAACTTACCATTTACCCGTATTGAATGGTCGGCAAAAAATGTTCCATCGAATGATTGTTCAATGATTTTTGCTCGAATCATCTCTGCTTTATCCACATACTCGTTTTTCCCATAAAGTTTTCCTGCAATGCTTAAAGCATAAGCGTATATCATATTTACAGGATAATTTACCCCATTGACATAATCATTAGCACAAGACCACTCAACAAAAACCCAGCCATCTAAATTCTCAAGGAGACCATCTTCATTTTCTTTTTGACTGAAATATTTAAAAAGTTGTTCGATTTTTGGCTCAAAATTTTTAATTATATCCGTTCTTTCTCCCCTTTGTTGATATTCCTGTAACTCCAAAATTAACCAAAAAGTCCAAGTTGGGATGTAACATTTATTTGGGAAATCCCCTGGAAATAAACATTGAATCATACCTTCAGGCAAGTACGGACTAGGCTTGGCAAGCATAAAATTCTCTAAAAAATTATCTTCTACAAGAGTTTTGCCAGTAATTACTTTTTCTGCTCTTGCAGTGAAAAAACTATCACAAAGCCAACCCGCACGTTCACGGCCAGGGCAATCGGTAAAAAGATCTACCGCATTTTGACGGAAAGTTTCAAATGCTGCCCGATAGATAAGTTCCAATTCTGGGTCATTGCAATATGGTTCTTGCTGTGCCAAAGTGCTATTCGCATATTCACGGATACCAATTTTGCCAATCTCAATATCACCTTCAATTACCAATACTTGCAAATATCGGAACGCATAAGGCTCAATAGACTCAAGTTTATGTACTCCTTCGGGCAAAGTAAATCCGACAATATTTACACATTGATAACGAGACAAATCAATTTTACCATCACACATAATTTCTTCAAAAACAAAAAAAACTCTTGACTTCTTACTACACTTTACTTCCGCACGAATAAAGCCAGTATATTCCTTTGACATATCAAAAGTTGCAAACTCTTTTGCTTTCAAAGGCAATGGCAGTGTTTCTGTTTTCCCTGCTAAATTATCTTGAGTTACCCAACTTGTGGCTTCGGTAATTAGTTCACTTCCTAAATCTTTTCTAAGATAACCACCTAATGCCCACTCATCCTCTTGGTAGGTCAAACCGCTTCTATTAATCCATTTATCTTCAAATGACTCAGTAGAAGCAATTAATTTGCCTTTCTGGATACAAGACACACTATCAATTTTACGAAATGAAGCATAATCCACATGCCGTTCTAATAACTTAATGTCATCAACTCGCACCAATTTTGCTTCATTGCCATACTCAGGGAGAGTATAATCATAGTCTTCCGCAAAACCGCGCTGATAACCATATCGCTGTACCTTTTCCAATTTCCTATGATTATAGAAGGCTTTAAAACTGCCGTTATCCAAAGCGGTAAAAAACTCTACACTCTCGTTACAAGTAACTTCTGCCTGCAAAAAACCATTTTGCAATGGATAACAATAATTTGCCACCTGACAAGAAAAAACTTCAATTGTTATGCGATTGATATTCTCAACAAGAAATTCATCCAACTTATATTCATCAACTCGACTGTAATTATGCGCCGCTCTGGCAGGACCATAACCGACGAATCGCCCATTTACCTTCAAACGATACTGCGACGAAGCAGTTAAACGGATAACGCTATTTCCCTGTTTCGGTATATCTGCGACAAATATCAGCGATTGATTTAAACAATTTTCTGGGAAAAATCCCCAGACTGATTCAGCTTTGTGAAAAAACTTTTTCATAAAATACTACTCCTAATGACATGTTCTTAAAATCTTTTATCAATTAATGTTTTAAATTGGAATGAGTCACATTTACTCATTCCACTAATTATTAATTAAGATACATGTTCACTATCAAAATAGCAAATATATTCTTCATATATTTATCATTAATATTATTAATTTCTTAACTGCTACTCCAAAATCGGATGTTGCAGTTCGACATTACTGAAAATATCTTCGCCACCAATTTTCAATTCATGAAGTTTTATCTCGACATCACCACTGGAACTGGTAAAGCCAATTGTATGCGCTCCATTTTTAATTTCAGGAAGCGCATTCTGAAGCATACGGACTCCATCATAATTAACGCTCAAGTGACCATTTTTAAAGCTTATAATGAGCTTAATCGGCGTACCCTTGGCAACATAATTTGTGGTTTGGTTTTGTTTGTTAAGTCTTAGAGATTAAGAACTTACACAAACATACCTTGAAATAAATTCAAATTCTCTATTTTCTCTATTCTCTATTTCCCGACCTATCGATTTAGAGCTTAAAAGTTCTTATGTTTTAGAGATGCAAAAAAAAACATTACTCTTTGATAATAAGTAAATATCTAAAGGTCGTTAATTCCGTAATAAACCTATCAACCCCACCATAAATTAAACTACGAAATCATCTTTGCAAAATGGTACGATTTCTGCTCAAAAAAGAATAGCGACCTTTGAGGTTTTAGGAATCAGTCACACTAAATCACTGGTTTCTCTTAATGCGGAAACAAATATTAACTAAAATGAAGTTCGTATTAGCAACTTATTTGACGGATAATTTTTTGTAATTATTTTATGTTTTTCATTTGTATATTGTTGTTTCTATGGTATGGTATATTAAATATGATATAGTAACAAATAAGATTACAAAATAAATTTTAATGGTCATAAAATGAAGTATCACAACATCTTAAGAACATGTTATCCACATGCAAAAATTGAAGACGATTGTTATGATTGGTGGGAACGGCATAATTTAAAAATTCAGCAGGCTGAACTGGATAAATATGATATTGTTTTCGTCGGAGACTCAATTACTCACTTTTTTCACTCAAGTGAGGGTACGGGTAATATTGAAAACGAAAAAGTTTGGCAAAATTTCTTTGGTTGTTATAAGGTTCTTAATTTGGGATATGGTTATGATCGTCCTCAGAATACTTTGTGGCATCTTGATAATGGTGAATTCGCATCTCAAAAA
>JAZRSP010000272.1:0-1258 GCA_045651565.1 Victivallaceae bacterium
TCGACCGATTGAAAAAAGGTCAGTGCAAAGCAGAAAACAGCCTCTTCTATTTGGAATTAGTTGCTGAATTTTTGAAAGTTTCAAGACACTTCGAAAATATCGCTGAACGAGCAGGAGCTTGTGTCGGAAAAACTTTCGGAGAAGCATAAACAAAAACAGAATGAAACAGGTAATTAAAATTTACAATAACAACATAAACTTAAAATAAGCATAAAAAATAAAAAAAAGGGATAAAAAGGAAGAATAAATTATGTATTCATTGTTAATGCAAGTTTTCGGCGGTTTGGCGATTTTTGTTTTCGGCATGCAGTTGATGAGTAATGGACTTCAAGCTGTGGCAGGCGAGAAAATGCAGAAAGTTTTGCAGTTTTTCTCTGCTAATAGATTTGTGGCAATCCTCTCCGGTACGGTTGTAACCGCAGTAATCCAGTCATCTGGGGCAACAACTGTTATGGTTATCGGTTTCATCAATGCCGGATTGCTTAATTTAACTCAAGCATTAGGCATTATTTTCGGTGCTAATATCGGTACGACCGTTACTGCTCAATTAGTTGCGTTTGACATCGGTTGTATCGTCATGCCGTCAATTATCCTCGGATTAGCAATGACTTTCTTCAAAAATCCCATTATCAAAGGTTGGGGCGAAACTATTTTAGGATTAGGCTTATTGTTCTACGGAATGGGTTTAATGAGTGATGAATTGAAAACCCTCGCAGATAATCCAGCTTTCTTGAAAGCATTCCAAACCTTTAATTGCGCTCCAAGTGATGTATCTGGATATATCCCATTCGGCGCATTAGTAGGTGCAATCGGTATCGGAGTAATGGCAACTGTAATTACTCAAAGCAGTTCGGCAGTTTCTGTAATCGTGATTGCTTTGGGTTCAAGCGGATTGATCAATATTTACACTGCAGTTGCCTTGATTTTGGGGTCAAACATCGGTTCGACTGCAACTGCCCAATTGGCTTCGCTTACTGCAAACAGAGTTGCAAAGCAAGCGGCTTTGGCACATACACTCTTTAATGCAATCGGTGTAATATTAATCTGTTCTACTTTCTGGTGGCATATCGGCGATAGCAACGACCCGGTATTTTTCCAGCTTGTTGAATGGCTATCACCCGGCGGAGATTTGCCGCGCAAAATCGCTAACGCCCACACAATTTTCAATGTTTGCACAACCTTGATTTTGGTTTTCTTTATCCCGCTTTTGGCGAAACTTTGCGAAAAAATCATTCCGCTCGGCAAAGAAAAAGTCAAG
>JAZRSP010000273.1:0-3141 GCA_045651565.1 Victivallaceae bacterium
ACCGAACCGTCCATTGCTTGATTCGAATATTTCTCTTATGATCGGAGATAATTCATTGTTGCGCTGATCAAAAATTGTTTCTGCAGGAGTTCGGTACAAACGGTTGTAAAAAGTCCCTTTTGCCAAATTGAGAGTTCGGCAGATTGCATGAATTGTAAAATCATCTTGCAGTTGTTTTACCGCAGCAATCTTTTCATCAATGGATGCAGAAGTCCCACATCCACTTTGACGGAAAATCTGATTTTCTTCTTCCAAAGTTGCCAATTTGCGTTTCATTGCAGCAATTTGTCCGACTGTATAATCTTTTACAACTATGCGCTGATCGGCTTGTATCTTTTTGCGAAGACGGTAAAGTTCACTTTTGCCGATACCGTATTTTTCCCTGATTGCTTTTGGCGAGCGAAATTCTTCGTATTCTTTGCGAATGGTTTGAATTTCATCGGATTCCCACTTGCGATTTACTGTTAATCCGACATCTTTCAGCCATGCTTTTACCGTTGTTCGTCCAACTCCGGTCTGTGCTGCAATTTGAGCAATGGTTGCTCCGACTTTGCGAGCGTCAATAACTTCCTTGCGTTTTTCATCACTGTACTTTTTGATCATTGCCTGTTTCCTTTCTGTTTTGTTGAATAATCTGACGGAGTACATAAAATAGCATTTTACGCAGAGGAAATCATTTTTTTCAAAAAAATATTGACATAAGCATGCATATATGGAAACACGTGTTTTACAGGGAGAAATATATGTTTGACTATACCAATATCTTGAATTTGCACGAATTTCAAATTGAATGCAGCGAAGGACGATACAATATTCCAATTATAAAAATGGAAAAATTTATTCCTGACAAACTGATTGATTTTTGTCATTCTTTGCGGAGTACCCAATTTTCTTCTGGAGTACATTTTTTTCTGGATGATTACCGTTTTGAACGGATTTGGCGTTTGCCGTGGCGTTATATACCGCATTTAAGAAATTTTGATGTTGTGCTTTCTCCGGATTTTTCATTGTATACGGATATGCCGCAAGCAATGAAAATCTGGAATGTTTACCGTTCCAGACTTCTCGGACAAATGATGCAGCGATCCGGATGCCGTGTCATTCCAACAGTCTCGTGGGCAGATATTGACAGTTTTGATTTTTGTTTTGATGGCATAACTCCAGGTTCTGTTGTTGCTGTTTCCTCTGTTGGGACAATGTACTCCAAAGAGTGCCGCAAGATATTTTTGCGTGGATTTGAAGCAATGATCGAAAAATTGAATCCTGACAAAATCATTCTTTATGGAAAAGTTCCTGATGAATTAAAGTCAGGAAAATATGAAATAATTTCGTTTTCAAACACTTCAATGGCTTGGAAATACGGTCATCGCGGTGTAAGTTATAAGGAGAAATAATAATATGGGAGGAAGAGGAGCAAGTTACAGCGGAAGAAGCGGACGGGCCCCGAGGGGATACAGGACCGTTGGGAAAGTTCGTGGAATATCTGTAATACGAGATAATGTAAAAAACAAAGGGTTGCCTCCACAAGCTGGATCTAAATCCATACATTGGGGTACAGATAAAACAGGGAAAATAAATCAGTTGCGTTTTTATGATAAAAACGGATATGCTCAAAAAGATTTTGATTGGTCGCATCCTTTTGAAGGACATAAATCAGGAACTGTTCATCGTCATATATGGGAAAATGGAAGGCGTTCTTTAGTTCATAAACATTTAACAAAATCAGAAATTTTGAAATATAAAAAAGCAATAGAAGAAGCTACTGGCAGAAAGGATTTAATATGGGAATGGTAACTGCTCTTGATAAATTTTATGCAAATATAGAAAAAAACGATACAGATAATTTGATGTTTGATTATGACGGCTTGAATTATATGATCAGCTATTGGGGAAGATATATTATCACAGAAGATCTTGTAACCGGGGATGAAATGGAATATTGTATTGCTGGCGACAACAGAGAATTTGTTGAAGCAGTTTTAGATTCCAAAGTAAATCAGACTCGTGATAAATCAATCCGGGAAATGCTGTTGGAACTTCCTCCGGAAAAATTACTGGTATAATTAAAGATTTGATATGGATATGGAAGTAAAAACGGCGTTGGATAAATTTTATGAGTGCTTTGAAAATCCTGAAAAAGCTGATGTATTTTTTGATTATGATGGCTTGCGTTATCAATTAAGTTGTTGCGGTTATATTTTTACAGAAAGAACAGAAGATTGCGAAGATGAACAAGAATACGGTTTTGATGAAACTGGGAAAGAACTTGCTGAAGCGATCCTCGATTCCATAGTAAATCAAAATCGTGATAAAACAATCCGGGAAATACTTTCGGAATTGCCCCCAGAGGCAATCTGGCTGGGGTAAAAAGATTTGATATGGATATGGAAGTAAAAACGGCGTTGGATAAATTTTACAATATTTTTGATAATCCTCAAAAATATGATTTGTTTTTTTATTATAATGGATTGAGATATCAATTAAGCTCAGGTGGTTATATTTTAACAGAAAGAGCTGAAGATTGTGAAGATGAGATGGAATACGGCTTTGATGAAAATGGGAAAGACCTTGCAGAAGCAGTCCTTAATTCCAAAGTAAATCAAACTCGCGATAAAACCATCCGGGAAATTCTTTCTGAATTGCCGCCGGAGGCATTGAGAATGGGCTGACATTGCAGGGGGAGAGTATATACGGAATTTTAGATACAGCCTTTGCTGCTATCTGAAATTCCGTTTTTTTATTTCTTCGGCAAAGTCGCAAGTTAATATCTTTTTTCGGGGCATTTTACAGTTGTTTCGGAGAAAAAGTCATTTTGATTGAGCAGGAAATTTTTCTCTGCTGCATAAAAAGGCAAAAACAGAGATATTTTCGCGGTTTAGCGAAGTGCTGACTATTTTCTGTTAACTGGCAACCGTTTGAGTTTGGGAGAATTTTCCGAATTAAGCGAAATTGGTCGACCATTTTTTTTGCCCGCAAAGGGCAAAAAAACATGAAGCCGTCAGGCTTCTCCTATGAGAGACTATTTGTCAAGTTTTATTTGCGAAAAAATCGTAAAAAAGTTGATAATCAGCGAAAGATGATTCTAAAAAGCTGCTTTTGTCTTGCTCCTATTCGCGTTCTGTAATGCTTCTGCCAGGAAGC
>JAZRSP010000274.1:0-4017 GCA_045651565.1 Victivallaceae bacterium
ATTTTTTTGAAAAAAAATGAAAAAATTTTCAATTTTTTTGCAAATTTTTTTCCGACTTATCTTTGGGATTGACTCTTTGTGTAAATATTCCACAGGGTGTTTTACACAATTATGTGAATTTGAAGTTAAACTAAATTTTTAATATAGTAGGGGGATGACAGAATGTGGGGGCTGTAAGTAGGGCCTATCTCTATTCCTAATCTCTAAAACAACTAAAACAAAGAGGTTGCAAATAATGGGCAAACGTATCAGTTTTGGAAAATTGCAGGACGTTTTGGCAGTGCCGGATTTGATCGGTCTCCAAATCGACTCGTACCGCAACTTTCTGCAAAAGGACGTTCCTCCGGCAGAAAGAAAAAATCATGGCTTGCAGGAAGTTTTCAATGAAATCTTCCCGGTTAAGTCTAACTTGAACGGACATGACGGACAGACTGTAATCGAATTCGTCAGCTATCGTGTCGGCGAAACTAAAAAAGATGTAATTGATTGTATCAAGGACGGCAAACTTTATGATGCTCCCTTGTATGTCACTTTCCGTCTTAAAAAGAACGACATCGAAAAAGAGGAAGAAGTTTACATGGGTGATATTCCGATTATGACCGAAAGCGGAACTTTTATCATCAACGGTGCAGAACGCGTTATTATCAGTCAGTTGCATCGTTCACCCGGTCTTTGCTTTGAAAAAGCAAGACACACTTCCGGTCGTACTCTCTATTCATACAGAATTATTCCCGACCGCGGTTCATGGCTTGATGTACAGTTTGACATCAATGACTACATTTATATTTATTTGGATCGCCGCAGACGCCGTCGTAAGTTCTTGATTACCACTTTCTTGCGTGCTATCGGTTATGAAACAAATCGTGATATTTTGAGCAATATTTATGAAGTTAAAAATCATAAAGTTTCTTCATTGCTCAAAGAAAAAGATCTTTCAGGTTTCTATGCTGTTGACGATATTACCAATGAAAATGATGACATCATCGTCGACGAACTGGTTCAGATTACTGAAAACCATTTGGAAAGATTGCAGGAACAGGGTGTTAAGTCTGTCGAATTGGTTCGTATTCCTGACGGAGCGAACTACATTATCGGCTGCTTGCGCAAAGACCCCTCTCGTGATGCAGAAGGTGCTTTGAAAGAGATCTTCAAGCGCATGCGCCCCGGCGACCCGATCAATATTGAACATGCAAAATTGCTTATCGAACGCAACTTCTTTGACAGTTTGCGTTATGACTTGGGTGCAGTTGGTCGCTTCAAAATCAATGAACGCTTGGGAATTGACTTACCCTTGACCGAAAGAACTTTGAACAAAGTTGATTTAATGGAAGCAACCAAACTTCTTATTCAACTCCGTCACACCGGCGGTGCAGTTGATGATATTGACCACTTGGGCAACCGTCGTGTCCGCAGTGTTGGCGAACTTATCCAGAACCAGTGCCGCGCAGGACTTTTGAGAACAGAGCATGGTATCCGTGAAAAGATGACTCTTATGAGCAATCAGGACGACGGAAACTTAACTCCGAGCAAGTATATTAATCCGAAAGCTTTCTCCGGAGTTATCCGTGACTTCTTTGCTCGCAGCCAGTTATCTCAATTCATGGACCAGACCAATCCTTTGAGTGAACTTACCAATAAGCGTCGTTTGAGTGCATTGGGACCGGGTGGTTTGTCTCGTGACCGTGCAGGTTTCGAAGTCCGTGACGTTCACCCCAGCCATTATGGTCGTATCTGTCCGATTGAAACTCCGGAAGGTCCGAACATCGGTTTGATTTCATCATTGTCACTTTACTCTGTCATCAATGAATACGGTTTCCTCGAAACTCCGTACAGAAAAGTTGTTGACGGCAAAGTTACTGATATTGTTGAATTCCTTACCGCTGATAAGGAAGAACAGTTCGTTATCGCACAGGCGAATGCTTTGCTTGATGAAGAAGGACACTTCGTCCGTGAAATGGTAATGTCACGCTACCGCGGTGAGTCAGAAGAACATCCGAGAGAAGAAGTTCAATACATGGACGTTTCTCCGAAACAGTTGGTCAGTGCTGCTGCAGGTATCATCCCCTTCCTTGAACACGACGACGCTAACCGCGCTTTGATGGGTTCAAACATGCAGCGTCAGGCAGTGCCGTTGCTTGTAACCGATTCTCCGATTGTCGGAACCGGTTTGGAAGGCATTATCGCTCGTGACTCTCGTGCCGTAGTTCTCGCAAAAGAAGACGGTATCGTTGCCGCTGTTTCTACTAACAAAATCACTATTACCAAAGACGGTGAACTCCATGAAGACGGAGCTGATACTGTCGTTTATAAATTGAACAAATTCCTCCGCAGTAACGCAGGAAGTTGTATCAACCAGCGTCCGGTAGTCAGAAGTGGTCAGGCAGTGAAAAAAGGTGATGTCATTGCTGACGGTGCGGCTACTCAGGGTGGTGAATTGGCTCTCGGCCGTAACGTAACAGTTGCGTTTATGTCTTGGGGTGGTTACAACTACGAAGACGCTATTATCGTCAGTGAAAGATTGGTGAAAGAAGATGTTTACACCAGTATTCACATTGACGAATTTGAAACAATCAGCCGTGATACTAAACTCGGCCCGGAAGAAATTACCCGTGATATTCCGAATGTAAGCGAAGATGCACTTCGTCATTTGGACAGCCGTGGTATCGTTTACGAGGGCGCAGAGGTTAAACTCGGCGACATTTTGGTCGGTAAAATTACTCCGAAAAGCGAAACTGAACTCGCTCCCGAAGAGCGTTTGCTCCGTGCTATTTTCGGTGAAAAAGCTGCTGATGTTAAAGATTCAAGCTTGACTGTCAATAGCGGTCGCGGCGGTGTGGTCATGGATATTCGTACTGAATGTGCCAAAGATCCCAACCGTGCCGGCGGCATGACCAAAAATGAATTGCGTAAGCAGATTAAAGAAGCAAAAGATGATTTCCGCCAGGAACAGAACTCATTGATTGCTGAACTCAGCGAAAAATTGTCAGACATTATGTTTGGAATTAAGTTGCCTGCTCCGATCATGAATACTGCAAGCAATGTGGTTTTGATCAGCTCAAACCGCAAAGTCACCAAGAGTGCTATCCAGAAATTGGCAAGCCATTACAACTGCTGGGATATGGAAGCATGCGAACTCCGTGACAAAATTGCTGAAATTATTGAAGAATATGTGCCGCGTTTCGCTGATAACGAAGCTCGTCGTGCAGAATTTATGGCAAAGGTTGAAGCTGGTGAAATCGGTGACAACGGCACTATCAAACGCGTAAAAGTTTATGTCGGATGCAAACACAAACTTCAAGTCGGAGACAAAATGGCAGGTCGTCACGGAAACAAGGGTATTGTTTCCAAGATCGTTCCGGTCGAAGATATGCCGTTCTTGGAAGACGGTCGCCCGGTTGATATTATCCTCAACCCGCTCGGCGTACCTAGCCGTATGAACATCGGACAGGTTTTGGAAACTCACTTGGGCTGGGCTGCAAAAATGCTCGGTATCAAAGTTGCAACTCCTGTTTTCGACGGTGCTACTGAAAACGACATCGTCACTATGATGAACAAGGCAAATGCGAAAATGTCTGCCGAAGAAGGTGTTGAACGCCATTGGGGTTATAAGAAACTCGAAGACGGTTCTTATGTCTACGACGGAAAAACTGACCTCTATGACGGTAAAACAGGTGATAAATTCGAACAGCGTGTTATGGTCGGTCAGATCTATATGTTGAAACTTGACCACTTGGTCGCTCACAAAATTCACGCTCGTGCGGTCGGTCCTTACTCATTGGTCACTCAACAGCCGTTGGGCGGTAAAGCTCAGCACGGCGGTCAGCGTTTCGGGGAAATGGAAGTTTGGGCTCTCGAAGCATACGGAGCCGCTTACAACTTGCAGGAAATGCTTACCGTTAAGAGTGATGATGTTAACGGACGCCAGAGAATTTATGAGTCAATTGTTAGAGGTCAGAATATTCTTGAAGCCGGACGCCCGGAATCTTTCAACGTGTTGTTGAAAGAAATGCAGAGTCT
>JAZRSP010000275.1:0-1317 GCA_045651565.1 Victivallaceae bacterium
AAAACAAAGTGCCACCAAGTTTTGTGCGAAAATAGGTGTAAAAATAGATTAAGTTATTGAAATCATAATTGCTGCCAATGGATTCTAAAAAGATAAAAATACCTACATTCAAAATCGAAGTGCAAAATTTGCTGTAAAAAAAATAATAACATGAAAGACACCGCAGGTTTGCCAAACGGCTGGGGCGCGTAGCCCCAAAGAGTGAATTTGTAGATAAACAAGCAATACAAAAAAAGGAGACTTCACAGTCTCCCAAGGAATAATTAAATTTGTATTGCATATGTATAAACAATTATCCCGAGAGCAAAGGTACGCAATTTACCTGGGATTACAAGAAAAAAAGACATATACTGCTATTGCTCGGCAGATTAATTGTTCTGTTTCAACAGTCAGTAGAGAAGTTAGACGTAACAGCAATCGTCATGGTCGATATTTGTTCCAAAATGCGGTTGAGCTTACCATAGTTCGTAAAGAACGAAGTAGCTCTAACCGAAGGACTCCAAACCACATACTGAAAAGAGCGTTAAACTTGCTTATTGAAGAAGATTGGTCGCCTAAACAAATATCTGGTTATCTTAAGCGTGAGGGAATAAAAATCAGCCATGAACGCATTTACCAGGAAATACGTGCTAATGAAACAGGACAACTTAAGAATCATTGCCGTCACAAGATGAAATATCGCCGTCACAAATGGCATAAACGCAAATCATCGGGGCGAACTCTTATCCCCAATCGCATATCAATTCACCAACGTCCGATTGAGGCTAATGGAACCCGTTTCGGGGATTGGGAAATGGATTTAGTAATCGGGAAAAGTCAGAAAAGTGCAGTGTTAACTATGATAGAACGAAAAACAAATATGTTTTTACAAACAAAACTAACTTCTAAAAAGCCTGACGTAGTTGCTAAAGCGGCTTGGAGATTATTGTTGCCATATAAAGCGAACGTCCTTACGATAACTACTGATAATGGTAGCGAGTTCATGAATCATCAGTGGCTAACAAAACACATTGGCGCGACTGTGTATTTTGCAGATCCATTCTGCTCCGGACAAAAAGGTGCTGTTGAAAATGCCAACAAACTATTCCGACAATACTTCCCTAAAGGAACCGATTTTAGACTAATTGAACAGAGTCTGCTTGATGCCATTCAAACTAAAATCAATCGACGGCCTCGTGAAAAACTGAATTTTTCTTCTCCAAAAATTGAATTCTTCAAACTATTGAAATAATTTTGCACTTGCTTGTTGACTCTACAAAAAGATAAAAATAAAGTCGGATCGTAGCCATGTCGTTCTGTGAGCCAAGGAGTTGTCAG
>JAZRSP010000276.1:0-2210 GCA_045651565.1 Victivallaceae bacterium
GCACTCGGTCATACATATAAAAACTTCCACTAATTGGCGCCATATCAATTTTTGCCAAATAAGCATTATATTCTTCCAGCCACTGCTCAAAATTACTGAACTCACGCAAAGCACCGGCAATTCTATCGGCAGCACTCTTAATTTTAGTCGGAGTATCGATACCCATAATCTGAACTCCGCTATATCCCAAAAGTCGGCATCCTGCTGCCTGCAATTCCAATCTCCGCCACTGGGCTGACTCAAATTGATTGCGTGAAAATTGGAGTTCTTTATCCAAAATTTTCTTAAAATCATTTGAGAGTTTAATTCCGGGAATGCGTTTCTCCAAAATCGCTTCAACCATCTCCGGACTCAAAAAAATCAATCGCGCAATAGTCGGAAAAAACAATCCTCTCTCACCCAAATACCAACGCAAGGCCTGTAATTTCAGCATATCATATCCGGCTTGAGTTACAATAAATTTCGCACCGGTATTAAGTTTTTTCACCAACTTCGAATACTGCGGAAAAAGCGTATAAGGTGTGTACTGAAAAGGATTCATTACGCAACCGTCAAAAATCGCATTCGCATGGTGTTTTCTAACCAACTGCAATGTATGGATACTCTCCAAGAAATTACGCTTCTGGGTGGCTCGCACGCCCTCGCCGTACACAGCATCACCGCTTACAGCAACGATATTTTTGAAATTTGCGCTCTGTGCCAAACTCAAATTCGCTTTCATATCATCAATTGTGGCATTTCTTCCGCTCAAATAAATCACATGCTTATCACGGTTCTGCGGACTTAATCCCATTGCATAATCGATGCTTTTGTAGCAATTTGTACTGGCATACGAGTCAGTAATAGCCAATGCGGCATTGACCGACTTGATATTCAGCACAATTTCTTCCAACTGCGCCAAGCGTTGCTTCGCAATTTCAAAATCGTTATCCATTTCGACTGAATTATGCTCGACAAGCATAACAAAATCGCCGTTATCCAAACTTTTGCGGAAACGATTATTGTTATCAGCATCAAAATTTATTTCCAATTGAAAATTATTATCTTTCTCCTTTTCAGGCAAGATATTTTCATTTTCAAAAATCAATTCGTCCATATCCACTTTTTACACCAAAATCATCTTTTTTTCGTCTTTACGAGTATCAACTTGAATCGACGGCACCAAAAACGCCAAACCGCCAAGCAAATTACTTGCAATTACCACCATCGACAACAACACCGCAATCGTAGCACCGCCTTCAATTGCCGCCGCACTCAATATAAGAAGCATAACATAATCACGCATGCCTAATCCGGACGGAGTAAATGGCAACAACCCTGCGATACTTCCAAGAATTACCGCCGCAAAAAATCCGCTGAAAGAAACAACTTTTACACCAAATCCGATCGCTAAAACATAACAAATTGCAACCATCATTAAATGCACAAAAACTGTTGTGAGCAATACCCACAACAGCAACACTTTCCAGTTCTTTGAATAGAGATCAACCGCCGCAAAACAACGATTCAAGTAACCTCGCGAAAGCTTATCAATTTTGGGAATCATACGGCTGACAAAATTAACTTTTTCAAACTGTTTATGGAAAAACAAAAATACGGACATCAGCAATCCGCCGACACATATCAAAACTAAAATTCCTATCCCCAAAACATTCAACTCATGCGCAAATCCCAACTCCGACAAATCAGCCTGCATGAGAATTCTAAAAGATACGCCAATTGCCAACAACGCCAGCAAAAACAATCCGATCATACCGATAATTCGATCAATTAAAATACAGAAAACAGGTTCAAACCTTGCACCTTTGGGGAGTTTGGAACTCACCATGGCAACTTTGGCAACATCACCGCCGATTGTACCTCCGGGAATCACGAGAGAGAGGAAGAAACTCTTGAAATTCAATACCATAGTCTCTTTGAATGAAATATCAACTCTTTGGAGTTTCAGCAATCCATACCAGCGCACTCCGCAAACTGTCATATGAATTAGAAGCAGCAACACCGCAAAAAGAAAATATTCAAGTTCAAAAGTCTTGAGATTTTCTAAAAAATTCTCTTTATGTTTTATAATAATCCAGCTTATAATCGCCGCAGCGAGGATAATTTCCACAAGCCAAATTGCTACTTTTTTCATCTTATACCTTAAAAAATATATTTGCTATTTTGTTATCAAAAACAAACTATCAGCCAATATAATCAAATCATCTTTT
>JAZRSP010000277.1:0-5205 GCA_045651565.1 Victivallaceae bacterium
GATTACAGGTAAATAATTATTTTTTGCAAATAAAAAGTCAAAATATACAAACGGAAAGTATTGACAATTATAAAAAAATAGCATATAATATATACGGTAAGGTTTATATGGGTGACAAATGCCACCCCAATAATCCTGAAGTAAAAAAATAATAAATAACAAAAAGCAAAGAGGTAAAATTATGAAAAAATTGTTAAAATTCACATTAATTGAATTGTTGGTCGTAATTGCAATTATTGCGATTCTTGCAGGAATGTTATTGCCTGCACTCAACAAGGCTCGTGCAAAAGCTCGTGCTATCGCTTGTGTAAATAACCTTAAACAATGCACTAACGGCATGGCTATGTATGCAAATGATAATAATGATATGTGGCTTATTCGCGGTGGTGTTTCTGGACTTAATTATTGGGTAGCATATATGGGAGAATTTACTAATCAGGCTTACTTCCCGATTGCTAAACTTCCCAGCGGCAAATATTGGTCACCCTCAGTAAATTGCCCGATTGATGCACCGTCAAAAACTGATACCGAAATCGCAAATCGTGCCTATGGTGTTCTTTCCGGTGATTACGGTACCGACCAGCACAACGGTCGTTGGACTGCTGCTTTGATTGAAAAATTCGGTACTCCGTTTGCAGGTAAATCAACAGAACAAAATGCAGTGATTATTACTAAAATCAAAGATCCGGGCGCTTTGTGGGCATTCGGAGATTCAACTAATGGTCCTTCATTGCAGAGTCAATCATGGGTTCGTATTGACAGTGCCAGAACCAATGCACAAGGTGTAACCTTGCGTCATGCTGGTAAATGTAATATCGGTTTCTTTGATGGTCACGTTTCAAGTGTCGGCAAAAATGAGATGAAAGATAATTACGGAATTGCTTTCGGTTTTGATGAAGCAGGTCAGCCGATTGCATTCTAATTAAATTGAAGCATTAAAATATTTGCGAAAGAAAGTAAAATTTCTTTCGCTTTTTTTTGATTATGAGGGTAAAAATGGAACAAAAAGAAAAAATTCTTTATCGTTGCGGAACTTTAACTTACACTAAATTGGGTTTAGTTAATTTAGCGGTCTGGTTGCTATGGGGAGATTTCAGTTTGATTTTGCTGAATAATATATTCCCTGCATTGACTCCTTTACAGCTTCATTTGCATAATGCAAGTAATGCGACAATCGGACTTTTGATGGGGACTGTCCCGTCAATAGTTACTTTTATTGCCAATCCGATTATCAGTACAACTAGTGATCGTACCAGAAGCAGATGGGGAAGAAGAATCCCTTATTTGCTTTTCACAGCGCCTTTTACGGCAATGTTCATGATTTTATTGGGATGGAGTGATCAAGTAGGTGCGTGGCTGATGAAACTTGCTTCATACAATGGTGACCCTTCAATGTTTATTATTGCGGTAATGTCATTCTGTGTGGTTGGGTACAGCATTTTCCAGATGTTTTCGGATTCAGTTTTCTGGTATATTTTTGCGGATGTTGTGCCTGACCAATTTATGGGGAGATTTATGGCGGCATTCCGAGTAATCGGAGCTCTTGGCGGTATGGTATTTAATTATTTCGTTATGCCATATGCAAAAACTCATACTGCGATTATTTTCACTGTTATAGCGTTGATTTATTGGGTAAGTTTTACTGCAATGTGTACTCAAGTAAAAGAAGGGAAATATCCTCCGCCGGAAACCTATGCACCCGGAATTTTTTCTGTATTTAAAGGTTTTTTCAAGGACTGTTTCAGTACATCATTTTATGTGATACTTTTTATCGGCTTGGCAATGAATTATGTTTCGACAATCTGCAGGAACAGTTTTAATCTTCTTTTTGCCTTGAATGATTTGAAGTTGACATCTGCTGAATATGGAGAAACTATGGCGGTCGGGTTGGCAGTTGCAGCAGTGCTTTTTATGCCTATGGGATATTTGGTGGACAAAATTCATCCGATTCGAGTTTATTTGCTCGGAGCATTGCTGGTGATTTTTGTTAACCCCTATGGTTTTTATTGTGTAAAAGATTACAAAACCTTTATGATTATGAGTATAATGTTGCAAGTTGTTTATACAATACAGTATGCTTCGATGAGTCCTTTGAATGTCAAACTTTTCCCGTTGGCAAAGTATGGGCAGTTTTGCTCCGCAGCAGCAATGGTAAAAGCAGTTTTGCTCGCATTGTCCGGATGGGTTAGCGGTTGGTTTATTGATCAATTAGGTTATCGTTACTTGTATGTGTGGGATTTTTTCTTCACAATTATTTGCTTCGGAATGCTGTTTATTACCTATCTTCAATGGAAAAAAATGGGTGGAGACAAATCATTTGTGCCGCCGGTTAAGTAAAATCAGGAAAATATTTTATGAAAAAATTACGTTTAGGAATTATCGGTACTTGCAACAGGGGCAAGTTGGGTGATATTGCCCATAATGTTGCCGATGGTGTGGAAGTTGTTGCTTGTGCCGATATTAATGATATGCAACGGCAGAGCTGCATTGAGAGGTATAAAAAAGAATTTAATTACGATATTCATGCGTATTGTGATTATCGTGAAATGATTGAAAAAGAATCTTTGGACGGAGTTTTTGTAACTTCTCCTGATTTCTGTCACGAGGAACACGCTTGTTTTGCTTTGGCTAATAAAGTTGCAGTTTATCTGGAAAAACCTTTGGCAATTACAATTGAAGGGGCAGATAGAATTTTGCGCACTGCAAAGGATAATAAAACTCAACTTATGGTCGGTCATAATATGCGTTATATGGATTTCACCAATAAAATGCGAGAAATCATTCAATCCGGTGCAATCGGTGAAGTAAAAGCAATTTGGTGCCGCCACTTTATAAGTTACGGCGGAGATGCTTACTTTCGTGATTGGCATGCTGACAGAAAAAATACAACTTCTCTTCTGCTCCAAAAAGGGGCGCATGACATTGATATTATTCATTGGCTTGCGGGAAGTTCCACAGTTAGAGTTAATGGCTTCGGTTCTTTAAGTGTGTACGGCAATTTACCCAAAAGAGCCCCTGGCAGAGAAAAACTGGAATGCTTAACTATCAAAGATATTTGGTCCAAAGATAATTGGCCGCCGCAAGACCAAACTGAAATGTATCCCAATATCAACAATGAAGATATTAATATGATTAATATGCAGTTGGCAAATGGTATACAGGCAAGTTATATGCAGTGCCACTTTACTCCTGATTGCAGTCGTAATTATACAGTAATCGGAACCAAAGGCAGATTGGAGAATTACGGTGATTGCGGAGTAGGGGCAACTATTCAACTTTGGAACCGCAGAACTGATACATTTGTTTTGGAGGGAGATATTACTTACCGTATGCCTGATAGGACAAATGATATGCATGGCGGTGCTGATCCGAAAATAGTTCGAGGATTTATTGAAATGTTAAGAGGTGTATCTTCTCCCGCATCAACTCCGCAGGGCGCTCGAATGGCAGTTGCCGCAGGGGTTAAAGGTGCTGAATCAATTCGAAATGGCGGAACACCTTATGATGTGCCCGAATTAGCGGAAGATTTGGCGCAATATGATTACAGTAAATAATAATATAAAAGGTGTTAATCAAGTATATCATCAAACAACCTGATTTGAATTTAAAGTTAGATAATTTTTTCTTTTCTACTTGCAAAATTATTTTTGTGTGGCATATTAAAGAAAAAACAATTTAACCAAAGGAGAAAATTATGAAATTCAGAATGGTTCACAACAATATAAATGTATTTGATTTGGAAAAAAGCATGGAGTTTTATCGTAAGGCTTTCGGCTTGCATGAAGTAAAACGAATTGCTCCAGAAGATGGAAGTTTCATCATCGTTTATTTGGGTAATGAAAATGCAAGTCATAATTTGGAGTTGACTTGGGTTAAGGAAATGGATCGCCCCTACAACTTGGGAGATAATGAAATCCATTTGGCTTTCAAGGTTGATGACTTCGAATCAGCTCATAAATTACACGAAGAAATGGGTTGTATCTGTTACGAAAATACCGAAATGGGTATCTATTTTGTCGCTGACCCGGACGGTTATTGGATGGAAGTTATCCCGGAAAACAAATACTAATAAAAAAGGGAACCTTTATACAGGTTCCCTCAAAATTCAAAAAAACTTATTTGCCGATTCCACGATAAGTAAAACCGTAGGATTCGGCTTCTGTTTTATTTAATAAATTACGACCGTCGAAAATAAATGCCGGTTTAGACATTGTTTCGTACAATTCAGCATAATTCATAGAGTCAAACTTAAACTCTTCCCAATCGGTTAAAATTACAATTGCGTGGGCATTAGCCGCAGCAGAGTAGGGGTCTTGGCAAAACTCCAAATATTCCGGTTTTTCATTTTCCAAGTCTTTGCGAGCATTATCCATGGCTTTGGGATCATAGATTGCCAATTTTGCATGTTCCTCCATGAGCAATTTACAAACTTGAATTGCGGGAGATTCCCTGGTGTCGTTCGTATTCGCCTTGAAAGCAAAACCGAATATGGCAATTTTTTTGCCGGCAAGGTTATTGAACATGGTTGCCCTGATATTTTTCACAAAACGACTTTGCTGGTAGGTGTTGATAGAAAGCACACGCTCCCAGTATCTTGCAACTTCATTAAGTCCATAGCATTCACAGAGATAAACTAAATTCAAAATATCTTTTTTGAAGCATGATCCGCCGAAACCGATTCCTGCCTTCAAAAATTTACCGCCCAACCGAGAATCCATGCCGATTGCCGATGCAACCTCATCAATGTCGGCACCTGAAACTTCGCAGAGGGCAGAAAGACTATTTACTGATGAAATTCTTTGAGCCAACATGGCATTCGCTGCAAGTTTAGTTAATTCACTGCTCCATAAATTAGTAAATTTAAGTTTATCTTCCTGTACCCAGTGACGATAAATATCGGCAATTTCCTTTGCCGCATTTATGCCGTTTTCGCTATTGTCGTGACCGATTAAAATTCTGTCCGGGTTCTGCAAATCATTAATAGCAGTACCTTCTGCAAGAAATTCCGGATTTGAAATAATTTCAAAATTCACGGTATTATGATTGGAGCATAAAATATTTTTGATTGTTTCTGCACAACGGACGGGCAGGGTACTTTTTTCAACAATAATTTTATCGCTTTCGGCATACTGGAGAATGCAGCGTGCTGTATTTTCGATGTACTGCAAGTCAGAAGCTTTCCCTGCGCCTTCACCGAAAGTTTTA
>JAZRSP010000278.1:0-2863 GCA_045651565.1 Victivallaceae bacterium
AACGACATGGCTACGATCCGACTTTGATGTTTTGACCGAGCATTGGAATGCTTTTATGACGATTAAGCAGTGTGTTTCAGTGGCAAATCAGTTCGGAAAAAAGGAGATAATGAGTGAATTATATGCCTGCACCGGTTGGGATTTTTCGTTGGAAAATCACAAGGCTTTGGGCGATTGGCAGTTTGCTCTGGGAATCAATAAATTAGTGCCGCATATTGCCTGGTACACAATGAGGGGCGAAGCCAAAAGAGATTATCCTGCAAGTATCTTTTTTCAGTCACCATGGTACAAAAAATATTACGTTGTGAGTGATTATTTTGCCCGTTTGAAGTTGATTTTGGAGGATAGTTCGGCAATTCGGGATATTCTGGTAATTCATCCGATTGAATCAATTTGGAGTTCGCTTGGGAGAAACGAGGCGGTTTTGACTGATGTTTCCGTAGAATTGCATGCTATGGAGAAAAATTTTGCCGAAATTTCTCAAAAATTGATTGGTGAACATTTAGATTATGATTACGGAGATGAGGAAATTATTTCCAGAATCGGTAAGGCAGATGCGGGGAAATTCTGTGTCGGTAGTGCTGAATATCGGACGATTTTGTTACCGGAACTGAAAACTGTCAGAGAAAGCACATTGAAATTGCTTGGTGATTTTGTAGAGCAGGGGGGCAAAGTCTTCTATTTGGGCGAAGTTCCGCAATATGTCAATGCGATTAAAAGCGACTTGGCGGGCAAAGTTTATCAGAAGTTTGAAGCACTTACACTTGAAAATTATATCGAAAAATTATCGAAAAATTCAAGATTGCTTTCTGTGACTGATAACGAAAATCATGAGATCAATCCGATTTTGTGCCGTTTGGCGAAAAGCGAGGATGCCCTTACGCTTTTTATGGTCAATTTCGGTTGCAAGTTTGCAGAAAACATTTTTAATGAAAAGCGGGTTTGTGAGCGTGAAATGGCTTTTCCGAAAGTGAAAGTTGAACTTGAAAGTGATTTTATGGGCGATGTTTATGAAGTTGATTCGCTGAATGGAAAAATTTATAAAATAAAATCAATTTATGCGGATAATAAATACTGTTTTGAAACCTCTTTTGAGAAATTGGAGTCGAAACTGTTTTTGGTTACCGACGAAAAAATTGACACCGCGGAAAAATCAGAAATTTTAATCGATGACCAAATGGCAAAAAGTCAGATCTCTTCATGGAATTACAGTTTGACCGAACCGAATGTTTTGGTGCTTGATCATGCAAAAGTTAAGTTCGGCGAGAAAGGGGTTGATGAGAAAAAATATATTCTGGAAATTGATGAAATTTTGCGGGATGAACTTAATTTGCCGTACAGAAATGATTCTATGGTGCAGCCTTATTGTCGGCAATTCTCTGATGAAATGTTGGCGAAAAAATTAAATTTTGAATTGAGTTATGAATTTGATTGCAAAAAAATGCCGGCAGGCGAATTGCGTTTGGGAATCGAAAATCCGGAAAAGTATCAGATATTTTTAAATGGTAAACTGCTTCCGCAGAAAATTGTTTCTTGGTGGATTGACCCGGCAATAACTTGTCTTGAACTTCCGAAAAATTGGTGTGTGGAGGGTAAAAATTCTTTGGGATTATTTGGTGCTTATGATTGTAGATTTGCGGGTTTGGAGAGTCTTTATATTCTGGGCGATTTCGGCGTGGAGGATGACCAGATTACTAAATTGCTCCCTAAACTTGAAACTTCAGACTGGTGCAATCAGAGATTGCCGTATTATTCCGGAAATGTGATTTGCCGTGCCGGATTGCCGAAAAATCTCGGTAAATCGCAAGTGCTTTTGTCCTTGCCCGATTGGCGTGGAACTGCGATGGAAATCAAGATAAATTCAGTTGAAGCGATCAATATTCTTGCTCATCAGAAAACAATAGACATTACTGACTTTTTGAGTGAAAATGATAATGAATTGCAAATTACAATTTTCGGACACAGACGCAATGGTTTCGGCCCATTTTATCTCAATGAAAAGCAACCGTTCTGGACGGATTCAAAGGCGATTAGAACTGTCGAGCGTGAAACTCGCAATTTAGTTCCCTGCGGCTTCTTATCTCCGATAGAAATTTTCAGCAAATAAAATCTTTTTTATGGGGTGGTTTGATTTTTAGCATAGAAAAAAGAATTTTCCCTAAAAAAATGTGATTTTTTTTAGATTTTTATTTGATTTTTTCTTTTTTTATGTTATATTATAAGAAGTTACAACCTTAATTCAGATCAAAATGAATTACGGGGGGACTGGAAAATGTGAGTTCGTGGGAACACAGGATGTGGGATACAGAATGTGTGGATACAGGAACGATGTTGGCGGTTTCCCTTGATACCAGAAGGTGGGGTGGCACGAAAGAGATTTGATGTGGGCGAAGGAGCCTGCTTAAAAAAAATGCGTGCAACTCAAAAAAAAGTTAGCTTTATGCTTTTCTTGACTATGGTCATACCGTTTCATCTTTTGGTCTTAATCTCATTTTTATCTTGAATTAATTAAGAACTAATTAACATTTAATGGAAAGTAGATAAAAATGAAAAACTCTTCGCACATTTGTGTTTACTCAGGTGGTGCACATCAGAAATTGTCACAGGGAATTGCCGACTATTTGGGAGTTCCGTTGGGCAAAGTTCACTTGAATCGTTTCCCTGATGGAGAATGTTTCTGTCAATTCGAGGAAAATGTTCGTACTGCGGACGTCTTCATTGTTCAGCCGACTTGTTCTCCTGTAAATGATAATTTGATGGAAATGCTCATCATGATTGATGCGGCTCGTCGTGCTTCAGCTGCTCGAATTACTGCTGTTTTGCCTTATTATGGTTACGCTCGTCAAGACCGCAAGGATAAACC
>JAZRSP010000279.1:0-2692 GCA_045651565.1 Victivallaceae bacterium
ATTATTTGCCAATTTTGTTGAATAACCACACAAAACCAAGCAAATCCCCCTCAAAACAATATTTTTTCAATCACAATAAAAAACAATAATCAAGCCACTTGCAACTTGTTTTTAATCAACATGTTTACTGTTAAATTTGAAGTAGAAAGACAAAAAATTAATGCCCAAATTTTGGGCAAAAAAAATAACGAAGCCGCAAGGCTTCACTTCACTGCGCGAAGCGCAACTTCACTTAAACCGAAGGTTTTCTTCCTTGCCACGGCGTAATGCAATGAAGCCGGGACATCTTCACCAAACTCCGGAAGCCTTGCTTGCTTGTCCCGCCATAGCTCGCAGAGCGACGGCGGATGAAGACGCTCATTTTATTCGCTTGGGAAGTCGTTTCATTCCGCTATCATTCCATTGCACTTGTGAAGTTTCTCCCTTCAGGAATAAGGATGGTGTTTCTGCTTACAGCGCACCTGACGGTGCTTACAATATAAAAAAACGGCATTCAGCAGAGAATGCTCTGATCTGCATAAATTCTCCCCAAATTCTCCGCTATAAGAGGTCACCAGACCTCCGCCGGAGAAAGAAAATCGCTTGAAGCACACTGCACCTTTATGTACTGTTATCCCCAAATGGAGCAAGCAGACTTTCCCCCTCAAATCGGAGTATCTTTGGTAGGTCAGAATGTCATCAAGGTATCGCATAAAATTAAAAAAATTATCTGACCTCTTACAGGCTGAAAAGTTCAAATTGCAATAGCGACTGTTTACCGACTTCCGAAAACAATACTTTTCTGCTCAAAAAGCATATTCTGCAAGGCTGAATAACGCTATAAACTGAATATGCCGAATTTCAGCTTACCGCTATTACTCAACTGGCGACCTCTGCGAAAGACCTCTTACCTTAAAATCAAAGGTCAATGCGGAATGGTCATATACAATCTGCAAAAACGGAGTTGGAAAGGTTGCAAAAACAGGGCAACACAGCGGCAAACAGGAGCGTAGTTGAACAATGAGCCGACCACGGGAACAAAAGCCGCGACACGCCATTTTCTACGCCTTTTTACCTTTAGATATTTGAAAACGCATTAAAAAAAGATATATTACTTCCGACAAATAAAGGAATTTTACAAAAATGAACGATATTGAATTCATTGCTCAAAATAATTTTGAAAAAGCTCTGCTGGTTATTGAAAAAAGCAATGTACGGCAAGCGTGGGAATCCATTGGTGCTGAAGTCCATCAAGTCGGCTCAATGGCAATGGGATTGTTGATGAAGCACCGGGACATCGATTTCCATATTTACACCGATGAATTGAATGTTTCCGAAAGTTTCAAGGTTATTCAAAAACTTTGTGCAAACCCGTCCGTTACCCGCATGGAATATCGGAACCTTGCGGACACCGCAGAAACCTGTCTGGAATTTCACATCTGGTTTATGCTGGAAAATAAAGAGTGGCAGATTGATATGATCCAGATTCTGAAGGGTTCGCAGTTTGACGGCTATTTTGAAAATGTCGCTGCGAGGATCAAAGCAGTTTTAACACCCGAAACCCGCCGTACTATTCTGGAACTCAAATATCACACTCCGGATGATGAACACATTATGGGCATTGAATATTATCAGGCGGTAATTGCGGATAATGTCAAAACCTATCCCGAATTCATCCGATGGCGGAGTGAACATCCGGTAACAGGCATCGTGACCTGGTGTCCTTGATTTCTTCCGGGCAAAAAAGGCGACACCGTTAAGTAGTGCCGCCCGCAACGGAACTGCCGCCTTGTTTTACAAATAGCAAGGCGAGTTTTTTATCAATAGCTTCGATAACGATTCTGCTGCCTTTGTTGCCCCTGCGGTCTGCGTTGATGGTAGTTTTTGAATTGCTGTGACTGACTTGATGGAGCAAGTTCAGAAGTCAAATAAAATGATGACAGAGGTTTATATCCGGCTTTCGCCATAAGCTCATCCCAGTTACGCGGAAGTTCTATTTTTACCGAAGTGAAACCGCCTCCCGGTACACACATGGTTTTGTTGCGGTTGGCATCGCCTGTAATGATAATTGCAGTTTTTCCCTGTTGCATTACGGGAACTGTCTCCACTTTACCTGCTCCGGTCCATTCCAGCCACGGTGGAACGGATGTTTCCCGTGCATTTTCCTTCCTGCTTATCATATAGGAGTGTCGCCGCAAAGAATAGGTATTTTCATTAAAAGAGCTTCCGGGGTTTGCCCAGTAATTGGCATAAACTCTGGCAGCAAGCGGCTGTCTGGCAGTTTCAATAAGTGCTTTCTCCAGAATTTCCTTGCTCGTATATCCTTTTTGCAAATCAGCAGCAACATTGCCGGTTATCAGCATCGCACGATATACAAATGGCGTACCGCTGCCAATGGCAAATTGCTGCTTTTCCACAGCATCCTGTGCCATAAGTTCCATGATTTTCTGCGGTTTTGCCGTTGCCGGAGCCAGATTATTTCCCCAGCAGAGAGCTGAAGAGGCCGTCAAAACATTGTCGTTCAGCTTGAATCCCTGCTGCATATGATAAGGCCGCCAATTCAATTTGACCGCCATTATGTCATCTTCCACCAAGCACCACGGCATAAGATACCCGAATGTTCCCATGCGGTTTTCTTTTATGTGATAACCGCCCAGATTCAGCATGGCAAGATTGATAAAGCGCCCGATTTTTGCGTTACGGATATTTGAAA
>JAZRSP010000280.1:0-1612 GCA_045651565.1 Victivallaceae bacterium
ATCCTTGACACCAGAGGAAATTCAAGAAAGAAAAGAGAAGCTTGAATATTTCAAAACATTGCAGCAAGCATTTCTTGCCGCAGGACATAAAGGTGATGTAAATATCAATGAGTTTACAGATGAAGATTGGGAAAAATGCCAAGTTGTCATCAGTGCGTTCATCAATAAGAAAAGCCGCTTTACAAGACCCACAGACGGGGTCGGATTCTTTTGTTTTACTATTGGTAATGTATCTCTTCTGCTGTTGATTAGCCAAAACGGAGATAGCAGTCAGGTACTGAATCCGTATGACGCGGCAATCAAAACAGAAATGGAGGGAGGGGACAATAAAATTCCTGTTTCACATTTCTGTTTTATAAATGAAGAAAATCTGCGACAAGTAAGTAAATTTGATTTTGATGCAGTTATGAGCAGTATCAAGTCTGTGCCGCTGTGCGAGGAGTATCAGAAGCATTTAATATTGTTATTATTAAAAATGCTTCGGGCTTATGATGCCGATGTAAATGATCCCGAAATGTTATCTTATTGCGAAAAATTTGCCACATGGCTATTGGAACAGAATGCAAATTCACTGCCATGCAAAATAAATTTGTATCAGGTTTTCAAAAGACAACGGGCGTTGACCGTGGAAGAAATTAGTGTTTTGCATGAAATAATAGAATCTCCTGAAGTTGCAGATGAACTGATGGCTGGTATATATATTTTATTGTCCGATTGGCGGAACTTCTCCAAACATTTTGATAAGCTCACAAAAGATTGCCAAGATTATTTTATTAGTTATCCGATATTTAATTTACTGCCGGAGAATGTTCGTGCAAACTATGAAACTGAACAAGCGCAAGGGGGATGTTGATATATGGAAATTTCTTGGACAGAAGTTTTGAAAATTGTTTCTGGCGTGATTGCCGCATTGGGGGGCGGTGGTTTTATCGTTGCAGGCTTATCTTCATGGTTGGGGAAAGTTTGGGCAAATCGCCTAATGGCAGAAGAAAAAGCAAAATACGAGGAAGAACTGGAGCGTTTGGCAAAGCAGCTGGAACGGAAAAACTATGTCAGCAAAGTCCGATTTGATGCTGAATTTGCAATTTATCAAGATCTTTGTAAAAGTACTGACGAGATGGAAAGAGCTATATATATGTTGTTTCCGTCAGGAGTAGATCATTTACCACCTCAAGAAGACTTACAAAAACAAATTTTTGCAGAACGATACAAAAAAGCCTGTTCGGCGTATCATGCTGCGGATCAATCGTTATCGCAAAACGGTTCATTTATTTCCAAAGATATGTATGAACTCTTCTACAAAATCAATGACCTTTGTAGAATTCAAATAAATTTGTATCCATATTCTTTGAGATCAGGAAGTTCTGCTCTTGATGCAAAACAAGATCGAGAATGTTGGGAACGAACATTAGAAATAGATAAAGAATATAAAATTTTGCAAGAGAAACTTCGGGAATATCTGAAAACTTTGGATGTTGTGGATGAAAAATAATTTGCAAAAGGATTGGGAGAGAGATGAAAAAATTTAACTTGGTACTAACCGGTCTTTTGATTGGAGTAATTATTTGGTTGCTGGTTGTGCTGATACTTGGCGTGATTTATCAGCCGAAAT
>JAZRSP010000281.1:0-3455 GCA_045651565.1 Victivallaceae bacterium
CAAGACCGCAAGGATAAACCCAGAGTGCCGATTTCTTCTAAATTGGTTGCTAATATGATCACAGCAGCAGGTGCAGATCGTTTGATTACTATGGACTTGCATGCACAGCAGATTCAGGGATTTTTTGATATTCCAGTAGATCACCTCTATGCAAGACCGGTTCTTGTTCCGGTTTTGAAAGAAATTTTGGGTGCTGATCCGGTTGTTGTCGCACCCGATTCAGGAAGCGCAAAAATGGCTATGTACTACTGCGATATGCTCGAAGGCGGTTTCGCTGTTGTTGCTAAACGCCGTATCAATGCAACTACTGTTGCTTCAAGCCACTTGGTTGGTGATGTCAAGGACAAAGTTTGTGTAATTACTGATGACTTGACCAGTACTGCTGGAACTCTTTGCGCTGCTGCGAAGATTTTGAAAGCAAATGGTGCTAAAAAAGTTTACTGTGCAGTTTCTCACTGCATGCTCGGCGATGTCGGCAAGAAAAAACTTCTTGAAACTCCCGAAATCGAACGAATGATTACCACTGATGCAGTTCCGCTTGATGATGACTTGGGCGGCAAAATTCAGGTAGTAAGTATTGCTCCGCTTCTCGGTGAGGCAATCAGACGAATTCACGACGGCAGATCTGTTTCAGATTTGTTTTATATTCAATCAAAAAAATAACCGTAAAGTGTAATTATAAACATAAAGAAAGGGAATTATGAGTACAACTTATGAGTTAAAAGCACAGGCTAGAGACGTTTTCGGAAAAGGTAACGCCAGCCGTGCGAGAAAAGCTGGTTTGATTCCTGCTGTTGTTTACAGCAAAGGCGATGCCGCGGAATCAATTTTCGTAAAAGACAATGAATGGGCTGCTTTGATGAACAATGCAGGAGTTGAAGAACTTACTCTTATCATCGGCGATGCCAAAAAGAACGTTGTTATCAAAGAAGTTCAGCAGAACTTTTTGAAGGGCTATGTAGTTCATATTGACTTCATGGAAGTTAAGTAACTCAACTGCTCGCTCTGTTGATAACAGAAAATGCTCATGTGAATTATGAGAGATTGCTCTAATATTAAACTCATCGTCGGCCTCGGTAATATCGGGAGTGAATATGCAAACACCCGACACAATATCGGCTTTATGGTAGTTGACAGAATATTGAGCAAGTTAAATGGAGAAATCAGCGAATTTCACGGTTGCAAAAGCAAGTTTTTCAAAGCCGGACTTAAAGGCAGAAAAATTATCTTGCAGAAACCTGAAACTTACATGAATTTAAGCGGTGAGGCGGTTCTCTCCATAATGAACAAAGAAAAAATTTCAATTGAAGAAATTTTGATTGTTCATGACGAATTGGATTTAGAATTCGGCACTTTGAAACTGAAACGAGGCGGTTCTTCCGGCGGTCATAACGGTATCAAATCGATTATTGACAACCTGGGCGGAAATCAGAATTTCCTCCGCTTGAGAGTAGGTATTTCAAGGGATAAAAATGTGGTCGATTATGTTTTGGGCGAATTCAAGGACAATGAGAAGTTGATCCTCGATGAAGTTATCGAAACTGCGGCTCAGTCGGCAATAGCCTGCGTAAGTATGGGAGTTGCCAATGCGATGAATAAATTTAATTCAACCAACCTTAACAAAAAAGAAGATTCTATAATAGAATAAACGAAAAAATAATGGAGGTTTTATTTTGAAAAAATACGAAGCTGTGTTCATTTTGGACATTCGTAAGGTAGACGACGAAGGTGTTGCATTCAGCAATGAATTGACTGCATTGATCGAGAGTCTTGGTGGCAAGATGACTGAAGCTGTCTCTATGGGACGCAAACAGTTCACTTACGAAATTAACAAACGCAAGGGCGGTATTTACTGGAACTTTTTCTTTGAATTGGCTCCTTCAAAGGTACTCGCTGTAAAAGAAAAGTTTATGCTTGATGAACGTATTTTGCGCAACATGATTATCGTGGACGAGCGTCCGGCTGTAATCAAAGGCGAAAAAATTCAGGAAGCATAAGTTTTAGGAAGTAAAAGATTAATTTGGAGATATTGTTATGGCATCTTTAAACAAAGTTATGTTGCTTGGTAATTTGACTCGTGATCCGGACTTGCGCTATTTGCCCTCCGGCATGGCGGTTTGCGAAATGGGTCTTGCTGTCAGCAACGGTCGTAGAGTTGTCAATGGACAGGAGCAGGAAGACACCTGTTTTGTTGATATTATTGTTTGGAGCAAACAGGCAGAAACTTGTAAACAATATCTTACCAAGGGATCATCAATTTTACTTGAGGGTCGTCTTCAACTTGACACTTGGGAAGACAGAAATGGTGGCGGTCGTCGTTCACGCTTGAGAGTGGTTGCGGAGAGAGTTCAGTTTTTGAATACTCGCAGAAGTGATAACAACACTAATCAGCAGGGCGATTACAACAATGCAAATTACAATTCAGCACCGGCAAATAATTATAACAATGCTCCTCAGCAGTCTTATAATAATAATGCCTATGCTAATAATCCGTACTCTGCAGCTCCTACACCTCCGGCTCCGCCGGCAATGCCCGAAGCGGCATTTAATCCCGCAGATGTAGATGATGATATCCCGTTTTAATTAAGCATAATACAATACAATTTTTTATAGATTTGAAAGGAATCAATAAAATGCAAAAAAGAACAAACCGCAGAAGACAAACTGCAAAGCCCAAATGCTGCCGTTTTTGCGAAGCAAAAGTTAATTACATTGACTTCAAAGACGCTGAAACTTTGCAGAAGTTTCAAACTGAAAAAGGCAAAATTATGCCCCGTCGTATTACCGGAAACTGCTTAGATCACCAGAAAATGTTGGCAAAAGCTATCAAGCGTGCTCGCATTGTTGCTTTGGTCTACTAATTTACGAGGAGAAGTTATATTATGGCAAAGAACGTACAACTTATTTTGCTCGAAGACGTAGAAAACTTGGGTTTGGCTGGCGAAGAAGTAGTAGTTGCTGCTGGTTATGCTCGTAACTACTTGCTCCCCCGCGGACTCGCTGCTAATGCAACTCCGGCGATCCTTCGTCTTTTGGCTGCTCGCAAAGAAAAAATCGAAGCAAAACGCGCAGAAGCTCGTGCTGCTGCTACTGCTGTTGCTGAAAAAATCGCTGAATTGGTACTTGTTATCCCGATGCAGGCTGCTGCTGATAGCCAGCTTTTCGGTTCAGTTACCCCCCGTATCATCGCTGAAAAATTGTCAGCTGAAGGTATCAATGTTGAAC
The DNA here is from genome assembly GCA_045651565.1 of Victivallaceae bacterium. GTDB lineage: Bacteria > Verrucomicrobiota > Lentisphaeria > Victivallales > Victivallaceae > RGIG5270. The sequence continues at coordinate 3,226 of JAZRSP010000281.1, forward strand.
ATACCAAAATTTTCATCGATACTCCGATCAAAACTTTGGGTGACTTCGCAGTAGAAGTAAAAGTATATCATGATATCAAAGCAACTTTGAAACTCAATGTTGTAAATATCTAATAGATAGACTTAGCTCTAAAAATTATAAAACACTCTGAATTTTTATAGTTCAGAGTGTTTTTTTTGCCGGTGGCTAATGCCGCTTTTTTGGGGAGCTGTTTGCGCTCCCCAAACCCC
>JAZRSP010000282.1:0-1310 GCA_045651565.1 Victivallaceae bacterium
GTAATCCACGGAAATACTGGTGCAACAACAATCAGCAATACCCAAATTCCAAGTGCATTACCAAAGCTACCAAAGCTATCTCCTTGCAGCAGCAATACAAGCAAGTTGATAAAAACATGTCCGTACATAACAAGGAAGCAGATGGTTTTGCTTACCTGCCAGCAGTTTATATGTCTACGGGCTATAAACATACTGCTTACCCACAACATCGGAGCAATCACAAATACAAATATGTCTGCACCATTGGAAAAGTACATTTCAAAAAATATTTTCCACGCCTCATTCATACATAGATCCTTTTTGTAACGGATTGGGAAAAAACTTTTTCATTGTAGCACTCCGCACAATCGCAATATCAAAAAGAGCAGCAAATACAAACAGAACAAACCGGCAATGAGAGCACAACTTGCCAAAAGTGTTTTCCTGAAACCGTATTTTTTCTTTCCCAACATAAACAGAATGATCAACTGAGCAGCAGAGTAAATAATAAGCCACCAATTTGAAAATACTATCAAGTTGAACGCCCATGTGAAATCGGAACACATAAAAGCGCTCCCCCATAACACGAACGGAATCACACCGACAACTACCCACAATATTTTATGCCATAATTTCATTATTTGTGTCTCCAATACACCTCTTGCAGGCAACATTCCAACCGGGCTTTCAGATATGGCAGATCAGGAACGGATAAGTTTTGCAATTTTGCCCGGAATTCCGGTGTCCCGATATTTTTCAACAATCCGGCATAATATTTGAATTCGCTTTTGGGTAACGGCGAAAGAATGGCATTGCAAACAACTTTTTGCAAGCGTTTGATTTCTGAAGCATTCAATTTGAGTTGCTTCAAGCGCACCAGCAGTTTGCTTTTTATATAGCCGCTGCGGTAATAATAGGGATCAAATTCCAAATATTTGATGGCGGATTCTTTTGCATCGGTTTCTCCGGAGGAAAGCGCAGTCAGAAAGGTTTGATTTTCAAAGAAATAAAACTTTGTCTCCGGATAACCGAAGCCGGAAAACTCTTTCCAATCCTTGACCGCCTTTTCCCAACGTTCTATATCTTCCGCTTTCCCACTGTGCCAACGCCGCTCGCTCAATTCATGAACCAGTTTATGCATACGGTTCAATTCAGTGACCTTTGCGGCAAAATTTGTAAAGTCAAACTTCATAGGCGTTAGTTTCATATAGCTCCTCTTTGAAAATGCTCATAAATAGGGGCTGAATTTATTTGGTTGAGCAATTCGGCAAGTTCCATTTCGGTAAAATTATCTTTGCCGCTTACATTGATCAACTGAAAATTCAATAAGA
>JAZRSP010000283.1:0-4415 GCA_045651565.1 Victivallaceae bacterium
CTTGTCAGGGGAATTTAAATACTTTATCGTTACAAGATGATATTATTAAAGATTTCAGCAGCATCGGACTAAATGAATGTTGGCAAAAAATGCTTTTACGTGTCGAACACGACCCTTCAGGAGCTATTACGATGGCAAGGACAACCACTGAAACAGTGTTAAAACACTTAGCGGATAAATTTGGGGAAACGTATGACAACGAGACATTGCCCGTATTGTACAAAAAGATTGCGAGTAAATTGAATCTCAGCCCTAACCAACATAATGAGGCATTATTCAAAAAAATTCTTGGGGGATGTAGTTCTATTGCAGATGGATTGGGGAATATCAGGAATGTCTACGGAGATGCACATGGACAGGGAGAAAAACAAATCAAACCAGCTATTCGACATGCTCGTTTAGCTGTAAATGCAGCAGCAACACTCTGCATATTTTTAATAGAAACTTATGACCACAATTCGACAATAACACAATCTAAAACATTAAAATAAAAGCAACTTGATTTTGCCTTATTTTTATGCTATCTTAAAGAATTCAATTGCTTAAAATTATTTTATTTTAACCATAAATAGGAGAAAAACAAATGCCGGAATTAAAAAATTATCGTTTGTTCATTAGTCACTCTTGGACATATGGAGATGCATATGATAAATTGGTATATTTTTTCAATCAGCATCCATACTTTAACTGGACAAATTATTCTGTCCCTAAAAATGACCCTATCCATAATGCACCTAACCAAACATTGTTGAGAGCTGCAATAAGACGCCAAATTGCCTCAACCAATTGTGTAATAGTATTGGCTGGGGTTTACAGTTCCTACTCAAAATGGATAAACATTGAAATCGATATTGCAAAGAACGATTTCCAAAAACCTTTAATTGCAGTACAACCTTGGGGAGCGGAAAAAACATCAACTATTGTAAAACAAAATGCTGATATCATTGTGAATTGGAATAGTAAATCTATCGTTGATGCGATTAGACAGTTTTCAATATAACATTGCAGGAGGATAGTGTTTATGAAAGCAGCATTGCTTGTCGGAATAAATGAGTATACCAATTTTTCTAATAAAAATCTAAGTGGATGTATTGCCGATGTTCACAAATTACAAGAGCTTTTATCATACAATGCAGATGGTACTGGCAACTTTGATTGTCAAATAATTGCAGCTTCTCCTGGTGGGATTTTAGATACAAAAGCTCGAATATTGAGTGCAATCAAAACTCTTTTTTCATGCAATGCGAGTACAGTTCTTTTTTATTTTTCAGGTCATGGAACAATCAATGATGATGATGGGTATTTAGTGACGGCTGATGCGACTCCTAGTGATATGGGAATTTCAATGTCAGAATTGCATTCCATTTTAGAGTCTTCTCCTATAAAAAATAAAATAGTAATATTAGATTGTTGCCATGCAGGAAGATTAGGAGATATTAAATTAGACCAAGGGAAAACCAAGGCATTTATTGGTAATGGAACAACTATAATCGCCTCTTGTCGGGCAGAGGAATTTTCGCGTGAAAATGAATTCACTGGTGGTGTATTTACATCTTTGCTCGCAGATGGACTGCGTGGTGGTGCTGCTGATTTAATGGGACACATAACTCCAGGGAGTCTTTATTCTTTTGTTGACAGTGCGCTGGGGCCATGGGAACAACGACCAATATTCAAAACCAATGTTTCAGAATTTGTTTCATTACGCAAAGCAATTCCTCCGATAAAATTAGAATGTCTTCGCAAATTATGCATATTTTTTGAATCTCCCACGGCAGAATATAACTTGTCTCCTGAATTTGAATATACTTCTCCGAGTCATGATGATATGAAAGTAAGTATATTCAAAGACTTACAAGCCATGGAACGAGTAGGACTCGTTGTCCCAGTAAGTGAAGAGCACATGTATTACGCTGCAATGAATAGTTCGGCATGTAAACTTACAGCCTTGGGAGAGCATTATTGGGATTTGGTCCAAAAAGGAAGATTGAAATAATATAGCAGTTACATAACCAACATCTCCCGATGCTTCTGGAGCTTCTCTTGGGACGGGTAGTGGTTGCGGTTGGCTGGCAGCAGGATAACTTTGCCTTCAAATTGTTTTATGGAGTATGGGCTGTCTGAACGCTCGATGAAAGCTTTGGAGATGATAAGCCGATAGTCTTCGTCGATGCTGATTAAATGGCGGTCAAATGCCCGATGCAGAGTCGGACAAAGATAGATGCCGTTGGTTATGGTATCATCGTGAGAGGTCGCAAAAGGCTCGATGTGACACGCATCCATCAGGTCGCAGTCAGTTGTGACATCGACACGCAGACGGGAAATGCAGCAACTATAATGGTATGCTTTGCTGATTTCCCGTTTGAATGCCGCACTGCGGATAAACATTTCCTCTTCCAGACACTCTTTGTCAAGAGAGCTTTCCAGACTGGTCATATCAGCGACATAACTTTTTGAACTTTTTCCGGTAATTTCTGCCGACACCTTGTCAAAGTATGTTTTCTTGGAGAGTGATTTCCAATCTCCGCTCGGAAAATTGGCTTCAAGCAAAACATTTTTTAAGATATTCCGGCTGTGAGAACTGTTAAGCAGCAAAAACAGTTCCCCGTCAAGATAGGCATACTGGATAGCCGTCTGCAATTGAGCCAGAGAGTTTATTGCTTTGCTCTGATTCAACCATTCATCAAAACCGTCTTTTGCTTTGAAATGCCAGAACTTACTGCTCCGCAGATGAAAAAACGGCAAGCTAAAAGCCGCAGTATTGGCAGTCGTTACCAATGCTCCCCAAGTAGTTTTGAAAAGCGAAAGCATTATCGGACTTGCAACAATCTTGTTTTCAGTAATAAAGCCAAGTTCAATTCCCCGGATAATACTGAGCAATAAAACTGCTTTATGCGGAGCCGGTCCGTATTTAGTCGGAGCTTGCCGCAAATGCTGAAAACGGTCTATGTAATATTTCAAATCCTTTTTCATGGTCATCTTATTGTGCATCTGATTGATTTTGCTTTATTTCTGAATCGGCTCGTACTTGAATAAACTTTGATGCTTTTTCCTTCCACTGGTCAATTCCTGCACCATAAATTTCATTAAATGTGTCTAAACGGACAATGCGGTTACAAAAATCATTGTCCATATATTCTATAAGCGACAAGATTAGGTCATGCTGCTCTTGTAAATCTTTCCAATGGATAATTCGTTCATAATGAGACACTCTATTTCTAAGAGTCCGTATCTTTTCTAATTTTTTATGAATCTCTTGATTTTTCCGTTCTTCCGGGCGACAGTTTGAAAATGTGCTTTTGCAAACTTTCCCTTGGAAGTTGAACTGAGAGTTATGCTTATTGAACAATGACGTCCAAAATCCTAAATTGAGTTCAGCAACCAGATGTCCGTTGTCATAATTTGTTTTACGTTCATTTAATTTTTCCATTGCTTTGTTGAGCATGTCTTCAGTATATTTGTCAAAAGAAATTTCATTGTACCAGTCAACGCGTTTAGCAAAAGCAATAAACGCATTATTTATTTTGTTTCTCAACAGAATTTCAAAAAAATGCAGCAATTGGTATAAACTTTGACTTACAGCAATATTCCAGAGATAGCGGGCAAAAATGGTTTCTTTGTCAGCATTATCCATTTTGCCATAATTGTCAAGGCGCTCTTTTGATAAATTTCTTTCTATTTGCAAATAAAAATCTTGCTCCATTTCCCCATTTCTCCCAGTTGCATATGCTAATTGATTTCCCTTAAAATACTACATTTTTCTGTCTTTTTCCATATTTCTCCATGTTTTTCCATGTTTTTCTATAAAAAAACTTGACTTTTTCTAAAAATCTATTATCTTATATAGTGTAAACCTCGGAATTCCTTCTCCCGATTTGTTCGGTGCCAGGGACCGAGGTATTCTTTTTTTCGTTATTTTTATTAATTCTGAACAGCGTATTTTTATTTAGTTCACATATAGCTTCTGTTGCTCTGCGATGTTTCGCATCCATTGATTGGCGAAGGTGGTTAAGTCGTGCTGCAGGGGCAGATTTATGCCGTCGTCTTCAAAGATGCTGTTGTGTTTGCACAGATAGTCGTTGCGGAAGCTGATGGGGTAATAGTCACCTCCGATGATGGTGAATTCCATTTCCGGGTCAGCCATCAAGTCACCGCTTTGCTCTCCGTAATGGGCGATGCGATGACTTCTCCGTAGCCCGGAAGTTTTCCGACTTTTTCGATGATAACGGGCATGAAAGCGGGATTGTTGTTGATTTTGGCATGGCTCCCTTCGGTGAGCATATACGGCTCATGGAACATTGCTTCGTAAAGCTGCTGGATGATGAGTTTGGCACGGGTGTTGAGACTTTTCATGGTCATTTTCTCCTTTTGAATAGTGGGTGAACAGTTGTTGAACACACGTTGAACACTTTATTGAT
>JAZRSP010000284.1:0-21893 GCA_045651565.1 Victivallaceae bacterium
ATATGTCATAAAGCGAAGTTGCTTCGACTTCTCCGTGGTGAGATGCAACCGCATTGATAACATCGGGAGCCTCGTTGTGTTTTTTCAGAATATCTGCACCGATTTGAGCGTGCGGGCCTTCGACTTCATGGTCGATAGCCTTGCCGATGTCATGGAAAAGACCAATGCGTTTAGCTTTCTGCTCATCAAGCCCAAGTTCAGCCGCCATCATACCCATAAAGTAAGCAGTTTCAAGCGAGTGCTTCAAAACATTTTGAGAGAAACTGTAACGATATTTCAAGCGACCGAGAAGTTTAATAACCTGCGGCGAAACGCCCTGAATTCCGGTTTCGAGAACTGCGGCTTCACCAACACTGAAAAGTTCATCATCAAGTTCTTTACCGATTTTCTTTGCCAAATCTTCAATTCGGGTCGGGTGAATACGACCGTCGCTGATCAAACGCTCCATAAGTTGACGGGCAATTTCCTTGCGGATCGGGTCAAAACAGGAGATAACCACCGCTTCGGGGGTATCGTCAATCAAGATACTTACGCCGGTAGCAGATTCAATCGCACGGATATTACGGCCTTCACGACCGATGATGCGTCCTTTAAGTTCCTCATTGGGAAGCGGAATTGTAGCAGTAGTACGCTCATAGGTACACTCAGAAGCATAACGCTGAATAGCACAAGTCAAAATTCTGCGTGATTCTTTTTCTGCCTTTTCTTTGGCTTCATCGAGAATGGTTCTAACCAAAATACCTGACTCATTTTTGACCTCATTTTTCAACTTTTCGAGGAGGATATTTTTAGCACTGTCTCTATCAAGTTGAGCGATTCTTTCGAGTTCATGAATCTGTTTATTAATATTTTGTTTAAGTTCTTCTTCTTTTTGGCGCATGCGGTCTTTGATTTGGGCAACTTCCTGTTCTCTTTTTTCTAGATCAGAGATTTTTTTGTCCAAAACATCTGCGCGACGCTCCAAGTTTTCCTCACGCTGGATCAAGCGTTTTTCGGCAACTTGCTGTTCTTTGCGGCGTTCTTTAAGTTCAGACTCGCACTCTTCACGAAGTTTAATTATTTCACTTTTCGCGCTGACTCTGGCGTCACGCAAGATATGTTCAGCCTCCTTGTCGGCATCTTTGCGAATTTTGTCAGCGACTTTGATTGCTGAATTTTTGCGAATAGAAACAAAAATCCAGACCACGATTATCCCGACGATAAGTCCTGCCGCCGAAGCAATCAAAAACTGTATCAAGCTCATTTTTCTTTATCCTTCTTGTTCCTCCTGATAAAATCAGGAATTTTTGTAAATATTTTTTTCGGTGATGACCATATCCAACGCAATATCATGCGCTTCTACGGGAATTTGCTCTGTTTTTTGACACTCAAAAAACACTCCGACCGAAAATTTTTTCGTCAAAAGCAAACGGTCATAAAACCCTTTGCCGCGACCCAACCGCTGGCATTGAGGGTCAAATGCTACCCCCGGCACCAGAAACAACATCGATTCAAGTTCACTCTGCGAGGCTTTTTCCAATTCACATTTAGGCTCGGAAATTCCGTACTTCCCCACAATCAAGTCCGTCTTGAAATCTTTAATCCTGACCATATCATAAAGTCCTGTTTCCAAGTTATATCTCGGCAAAAAGAACTTTTTTTCGCTGCAAAAATCGTTAAAAAGGTAACTTAAATCCACCTCATACGCATCTGCCGCATAGAAACCGATACAATCACAATTTTCAAACTCCTGAGATTTCGCAACATTCCGACAAATTTCCCGACTTGCACTTTCCCGTACTTGCGGGGCGATATTTTTCCGAATTTCCTTAAACTCGGTTCGTATCTCATTTTTTGTCTTCATTGCCATTTTTTTCCATTGAACGCAAGCTATCCCAGTAAGCAATACGCTCTTTAATTTTCAACTCATAACCGATTTCTTTCGGTTCGTAATACTTTTTGGCGACACTCATATACTCCTGGGGGACAAAACCGCCGAATTCGTGCGGATACTTATAGTTTTGCTGATGCTTATCAGTCAAAGTCCCATTGGAGTTTTTGTCCTTCAAGTGGACAGGGATCTCCAAAATTCTATTGTTTTCCACATCATCGAGTGCTTTGCCTATCGCCATGTAACTTGCGTTGCTTTTCGGAGCAGTCGCGCAATAGGTAACCGCCTGTGCCAGAATTATACGGGCTTCCGGCATACCGATCATCTCTATTGACTGCATGGCGTTTACGGCAACTTGCAAAGCTCTCGGGTCGGCGTTTCCGATGTCTTCGGAGGCAAAAATCGTAATTCTGCGGGCAATAAAGCGAATATCTTCGCCTGCCGACAGCATTTTTGCCAGATAATAGATTGCCGCATCAGCATCACTGCCCCGCATACTTTTGATAAAAGCACTTGCAGTATCGTAGTGATTATCAGCATCATAATTGATAAACTTCTGCTGAATTGACTCTTCGATTATCTCCAAAGTCACTGTGGTTACACCGTTATCGGGAATGGTAGTCATGACCGCCAATTCCAGAGCATTAAGAGCTTTTCTTGCATCACCCTCTGAACGCTCGGCAAGAAAATTGATTGCTTCATCAGTCATCACAATTTTTCGCTCACCGAAACTTCTGGAATCGTTTATACATAGTTTAAGAAGTTTAATGATATCAGCTTCGCTTAAAGGTTTCAGCGTGAAAACCAGCGACCTGGACAACAACGCACCGATAATGTAAAATTGTACATTATGCGTTGTCGCTCCGATAAGTCGAATGTTTCCATTCTCCACATCAGGCAGGAGTGAATCCTGCTGCGCCTTGTTGAAGCGATGAATTTCATCTATGAACAAAATTGTCTGTTTGCCGCAAGAATTTTTAAGTCTTACAGCTTCTTTTATCGCCTCCCGAATATCATCAACCTTGGATGTTACCCCGGAGAGTCGGATAAAATGCGAATCGGTCAGGCTTGCAATTAATTCTGCAAGACTGGTTTTGCCTGATCCCGGCGGGCCTGAAAGAATTATCGAACTGAACATATCCGCATCAATTGCCCGGCGTAAAAGTTTACCGGGTGCCAGCAGATGTGATTGCCCGACATATTCATCAAGGGAGCGGGGACGCATTCTGGCAGGGAGAGGCTGTTTAGCGGGATTTTTTACGCCGCCTTTAAAGTATGCCTCATCTGCATTGAACAATGATTCTTCCAATTTTCTCCACAAAGATAAACTGATTTCTAATTAACCTTTGACCGAAAATTTTTCAATAAAAAAACTGCCGATCAACTTCCATTGACAGACAGTAAATTATAAAATAATTTAAGAAAGAGTTTGCCGCACTAAAAAAGCACTTCTTTTCTCTCGCTTCTTTCTCCGATTTTGCCGCCCCGATTTTCTCTTTCGGCGGGAAAAACAGTTATTATTCTAAACTTTGCACTTTTCAGGCATCGTTTTTCTGTCTTGTCAAAAAATATATATAAAACAACTCAAAAAGTTGTAACTCTATAATTATAGCATGAAAAGTGCTTTTTTGCAATAGCAAAAACTAAAAAAATTCAAAAATTTTTTATTTTTCTCTTTCTTTTTATTCGGCAGGAGAAAGAATTTGAAAATCCACCGCATCATAACGGAGGAAATTACGACTGTAAGCCCTGATACCGGGATCTGTCCACGTAACAATATCCGGCTCTTCACTGCCGCTTAAATTGACAAACTGCAACTTAATGTCATGGTGAGCAGTCATCAACTGATTAAGTTTTTTAATCTCTTTATCGTCAGAGCGAGTGAAGTTCCAATTGCCGTCATTGAGGAACAATTCAATTCCGACATTATACTTATTGGGATAATTTTCAGTCGCAAGAATAATATCCTCAAAACCGTCCTTATTCCAGTCATACAAATTAATTACCGTACGACTATGGGCATAGAAAGGCTGACCGTCGGTGAAACTTAAAGGAATTGCCTTCTCAAAAGTCGGCTCTTTACCAAGATTTTTGGTAAAAGGAATTACATAAAGTCTGGCTTTCGGGCGGCCTGCAACTTCAATTCTGTAATAATCGTCTGCATGAGCAATCAAAGCGGTTTTGCCTTTAAAGTTTTCGGTTACGGCAGGCAAACAGCGGTAAGATAAAGCACTGCGTTTTTCCATGGGGCCCAAATCTTTTTCAAAATCGAGCGACAAAGACTTTTCGCCGTTTTTATTGTAAAAGCTTATATCCTCGAAATATCCCCATGCCGGAGTCGATACATCATAGGGGATATTGGCTTGCACTCGGTTAGGATACTCTCTGTGGGCTTGCAAAGACAATGCCGCCATTGAACCGATATGGAAGCGTTCCGCGAGACTTTGAAGTTTTTCAGCACTTTCGGCAACTTTTTTGTCATCAATAAACAATTTTACGCCGTCAGCACCCCAAACGACTGCAAACTTGTGATAAACATTTGCTTTGAGGTCAAAAGTTTCCTTGGTTTCTAAATATTTGTTGCCGATTTGGCAGCGGATTTTGCCATTAGGCAACTGCACCAAAGCAAAACCTGGATTGTAATTCAAAAATACACCAACATCACTGCATTTACGATATGCTTCATACAATTGAGTTGCATTGGTATAGAGTTTTTTATCCCAGAAAGTTGAGGAGAAGAGAGTTCTGCCCATTCTGGTATTAGTGTTGCGAGATGAGGCAAAATTGAACTCAATTTTGCCTGCTTCCAAGTCCAAAACTCCTTCACTTTCAAATGAGAGGAAGTCCAAATTGTTGTCCGGGGTAACTTGCAATGCCTTACCTTTGGGCGAATCCACAGTTACAATGTGGCGGCGGTCAAGTTTCGGGGTAACTTGAAATTCTTTCGAGTAAGCACCTTTGCCATTATCCAAATACAATGAATAGTAACCGAAAGTAAAGTTGTGTTCATTATTAAGGAATATATCAAGTTTTTTATCTCCGTCAAAGTCATACATCAGCATTTGGGTATAGAATACACCGTATTCACTATGATCCATACAACCGAAACGCTGGAAATTTTTTCCTTCAAGCGGTATTTTTTTGAAGAAGCTGAATTTACCATCATCATTAAGTTTGCGCATAGCAAATTCATAAGCATTATTTAATTGACAGAACTCCAATTTGCCGTCGCCGTCAACATCAAAAATCTGAAAATTGGCAAGTCCGTAATAAACATCACTTAAAGTCTGCTGTTTTTCAAGATTTTTCAAAGAAGTTGGAGTACTGGAAACAGTTAAAACAGAATCTTTGGCAAGCCAAGCTCTTCCCGCAGTTCTGGCAAATAAATCACAAAGTCCGTCGCCATTAATATCCGCCCAACTGATATTTGGATAATAGAAAACATTGGTAAATGGTTTGCCATCAAGATGTTTTACCATTTGCGGATTGTCGAATTTGAAATTTTTCTTATCACCTTTATTGAAAAGGACAAAAGTTTCCGGCGGCAATGACATTGACAAATCAAGCAGTCCGTCATTATTCAGGTCGATAAGGTACGGAGAAGCCTTGTAGTAATTTACATTTCTGGAACTCTCTCTAGAGTCCGGCATATTCAAATTAAGTTTTTGTGCTTTCGAGAATTTAGGCACACCGCTATCATCCAAACCTAAATTAACCGCATAAATAACTTCGGTTTTCTCTTTTTTTCATACGAGTACCGAGGGCATCTGCCAAGGCGGCGCCATTCAAGTCTCCGAAAGTATAACGGTAAAATCTGGGCAAACTTTCAATTGTTACAGCCTCGGCAAAGTCAAGTCGACCATTGCCTTTTGAGCGGTTATGGAGAAAAATCGGGGTTGTATCATAGGTTCTTTGCAGTGTAATATCCAGTGTGCCGTCATTGTCAAAGTCGGCACACTCGGTCAAAGAAAACGCCAAGCCGTGGTGATCAGTAGTTCCGACAGGCATATCGAAACTATCCAAAATCACATAATGTTCCGATTCATGATATTGGGGTTTTTCATCGGTTCCCAGGTTGCGGTACACATGAGCGTAGTCAGTCCAACGACCGGCAATAAGCTGCTTGGTGCCGTCGCCCAAAAGGTCATGGAATCGCACATTCCAGAAATTGCCCGGCGGAGTTGTGACAATATCTCTATCGGTAGTTAAGTGATCACCGTCGCCGATTAAAGCCTTTTGCAACGGTTTTTCGCCGTCTCGATAGGGAGTGAAAATAATATTGTAAGTTTGAATATTTTTCTCGGTTCTCCAGACAAGATTTGCTCGTGAGGGAGTTAAGTTATCAACTCTGCTTCTAATAAGACTGGTTCTTCCGTCAGCATAAACTGCTTTGACTACGACATTGAAGCGAGAGAGTTTTTGGGCAAAAAGTTTATCGAGAATATCAAAATTAAGCGGAAATGATACCGGAGCAACAATCGAAGCACCTCCCTTGACTCTAACACTCATAGAATAGTTATTTTTGGCAAAATCAGCACCGTTTTTAATTGAAAAATATGGAGCAAGTTGTTTTTTCAAATATTCATAATGACGAGTTGCAAGAGCAATATTTTTCCGATCGATAGAGAGTTTTCGTAATAACTCAGCACGCTCGCCCCATGCAGAAATTACTGCCTCTGACACTGAATCCTGGCGTGCTGCAAACTTATCATATTCGGCAAAAAATGCTTTAATTTTCGCAGTAAATTGAGCGTAAGCCGCATCTTCCTGTTGTCTTTCTACGACAGATTTGAAAAAGATTTCACGGATATTGATACTGCGTTGTTCCGGGGGGAGTGCCACATCAAGCGAATTCATTCTGAAACCGGAGTCATGGCTGGACAAAATTTCTATTTTCACCTTTTCCACATCAAGCGGAAGCAACTGAATTTCTGCGCTGAATTCCTCCATGGGATTCTGGTGGTCACGGGGAAGAGTGATAACTTCTTGGTCGGTAAGTCGGATATATTTGCCGTTTTGTAACCCAAAAATTTTTACCTCTTTCGGGCCAGCCTCGGTACTGGCAAAAGGCGCATTGCCGCGGATTCCCGGATAAATAGTAACTGAATACAATTTTTCTGTTTTTTCGAGCGTAAATTCAAGCGTATGGACACTGCCTTTGCTGCTCCAAACAGAACGGTCTTCGGTGTTATTGTCAATCAATCTGGCGCACTCTTTCTGATCGGCAGACACTGCACTTTTTACTGTTACTGCCGACAATGACGGCAGTAATGCCGCAAATGATAAGGCAATAGCAAATCTATGAAATTTCATAAAATTCTCCTTTTTAATAAATTACATATGATATGATATAATAAAGGCACATGAAAATTTCATTAACTCCATGTGCCATATTTAATCAAAGAATCAATTTAGTTCTTTTTGAAAGCAGTTGAGCTGGTAGCTCCTTCTTTGCAAATATAAATTTCTGTAACATGTTCTTCTCCGATTGCTTCCGGAGTCATTGCTTCTACGTGACCGTCAGTCCAAGCAACATTTGCTCTGCCGCCGTGACGAACATGCGCACCCGCAGAGTCGCTACCTTCGCGATTATTCCATTCATAGTGCTGCGGATATGACATGCCCATACTGTTGTTTGAATAGCGAATAGTATCAACAATATACATTTTTGAGGTACGCAAAGATTTGAAGTTAAGGACAACTTCAAGCTCAGGTTTTGCATTAGTAGTAGTCATAACACCTTCCATGTAGGTTTTCCAACCGGTACTGCTGCGAACCATACCATAAATTGATCTCAAAGCGTAGTTGCCGTCATTATCCTGCGGAACGCCTTTGTATTTACCGGGAGTCCATGACGGGCAAACAAAGTTAGCAGTATTAGAGATGTATCCTCCCTTCCAAAGGATATACGCATAAGTCTTGTGTGATGCATCACTGATAATCATAGGAGAGCCATTGGTATCATCAGCATACATTGCCATGGTTAATGCAACCTGTTTCTGGTTACTGGTGCATGAAATTGCACGAGCCTTTTCACGAGCTTTGTTGAGTGCCGGCAATAACATTCCTGCAAGAATCGCGATGATTGCGATAACAACTGTCACTTCAACTAATTTTAAAACAACTGAAAATGAATAAAAAACATCAAAAGAAAGGTAAAAATATGAAAAATTTATTCAAATTCACCCTCATTGAGTTGTTGGTAACAAATCCAACTACTCTCTAATATTATACCACAGAAATTTAAAATGTCAATATTAAATAGAAAAAATTTGACAAAAAAATATCTGCAATTATATTATAAATGAATAAACTTTTATAAGAGCAATAAGGAGAAAAAATGTCCATCCCGAAAAACTTTGACGAGCTGTCAAAAATTTATAAAACTGAGTCAATTTATCGCCGTTATTCACAAAATGACAACCGTTGCGGCATCGGTTTTATCAGTTTTCCGCCGAAATACGGCGACAAGGTTAATGATATTCCGCATCACTACACTTTTGCGTACATTATTTCCGGACAGACCCACTTCACCAATTCAGAGGGCAAGCGCAAACTTTTAGGTCCAGGCGACATTTTTCAGCGATTCCCCGGTCAATTACACTCAACTGAAATTGTTTCCACCCACAATTATCTGGAACTTTTTTTCTATCTTGATAAATCAATTTACGAGATGATGGTTACTAACGAAGTACCGTTAGTCCAAGAACAAACTTGGGAGGCAGGTTTGCATGAAGAGTATCTGCAAGAGGCTTTGACCATGAAAGAACGCCTGCGGTACGCTACATTGGACGAAATGCACTTGGTAATGGGACAAATGCTCACTATGATGAATCAAATTTACTTCAATGCCCGCAAAAATACCCTCAATCGAGGACGCTACATCAATGAAATCGAAGAGGCAATCCGCATTATTACCGATAATGCGGCAGTCGGTGCCAATATCAATAATGTTGCCAATACCGTCGGCATGGGGTTTGACACATTCAGAAAAGAGTTTAAAAAATTTACCGGACTCTCTCCACACTCATTCCAGATTAAAGCGAAAATCAATATCGCATGCGCCCTTTTAAAGCAAAAAGGATATTCTATTAAGGAAATCTCTGCCAAATTAGGCTATCCCGATCCCTATTCATTTTCGAAACAATTTAAACAAATTACGGGGAAAGCCCCCTCTAAATTCCGCTAAAAATTGCGACATATTCAGGGGAGAACCTAACGCCGATTCTCTCCGCTAAATTACATCTGCTTGTCCCCCAGACAAACGGATAACATATTCCTCCAAACTCCCACTCTGCCGGCATATCTTTTTCCCCCTCATGCAGCACATAAGAGCCGATAGGTTCAAAAAAAAGTGGAGCGAAAAATTTTCGCTCCACACCATTATGATTCTTAATTTTAGAGTGATTTCTTTACGAAATCGCCGAGGTAGTAGTTGAATGAAGCAGTGAAACCATTTTCTTTAAGTTCATCTTTAACTCCCTGCGGAGTCATGCTTTCTACGTGACCGTCACTCCAACCGACATTTGCACGGTCGCCATGGATAAATGTAGCATAACTTGTCACTGAAACAGCATCAGACGGTTCCCAGTGGAATGACTGATTCGGGGTATTGCTTGAACAGTCAATCATAATCATTTTGCTGCCTTTGAGGTCATAAATATTCAAATTACTATTCCAACCTGTTTCTCCGGTAGGAAGTTTGATTGCATTGCCCAAGTATGCAGTCCATGAAGAAGCAACACGGGTCATACCGAAAGTATTATCACGCTGAGTATTGGTATCATCGTCTTTAAGCGCAGGTGCTGTCAATGAGGGACAACGAGCGGTAAGCAAAGAAAGTTTATAACCGCCTGCATGCAAACGATTCAACCATGCAATATAGTTGTTGTGTCCGGGCAACTGATCATTGGACGGAGCGCAGCTTGCACCTTGTGAACGGATGATGAAGTTACCATTGTATTCATCACAATACTGAGTGATGGTCAGCAAGCACTGTTTTTGATTGTTGGTACAAGAGATTGCACGAGCCTTTTCACGAGCTTTGTTAAGTGCGGGGAGCAACATTCCTGCAAGAATCGCAATAATTGCAATGACAACCAGTAATTCAATGAGGGTGAATTTGAACAAATTTTTCATAATTTTACCTTTCCTTTTAATGTTTTTTGTTCATTTTCTACTGTTTTTTTATTACTTGAAGAGACAGTTGTTACCTCAAACAACCCAAAGTTTACATATATTATAGCATAAAATTTTTAATTGTCAACAGTTTTCGGCAAAAAAGTTAAAAAAATTCCGAATTGCTTTTGCGAGCAATTCGGAAATAATCATATTACAGATTTTTTTTTATTTATCAAAGACCTGACCATTATCTGCATCATTTTCTTTACGGTTTTTGAGGTCTTTAAACAACTGGATAATATCCTTTGTGCCACCCCAAGTAAACCATACGGTTGCAATCATACCGACGATTGACGGAACAACCAAAACTGTGATAAAGAAGTAGACACCCCACCATTCTTTTGGCCACGGATAGATCAAGTTCCAAATAACAACTCCAAAGAAGCAGATTACAACATAGTAAACAAAACTGTACATGAATACACTGTATGCAATAATTTTATCACCCAGAGTATATTCAGGAGTAATGTTAATCATTTTAGCGACGATATTGCCCAAAGTCCATTTTTCTTTTTCCTGAACCAAGCTGTCTTCATCGGCATATTCGCCACGGTGCAGCAATTTATCCAAATTAAAGGGCTTGTAAGTAATAAGTGATCCCAAAACATAAGTCAAAATTGCCAAAATCATTGAGATAAAATAGATCTCGAATGAGTTGATCGGGAATTTAACTGAATCCATATTCCATTGAATATACGGATAGAAGGGTTTGGCAATAAAGGTCAATGCGTTTGCAACTTCATCAACCCAGCCGTGTCTTTCCAAAAAAGGATAGATTATATCCGCCCAGTTTCTCTGGCAGATAAGTCCGAGCAGACTTGTGCCGCAACCGAAAATTACCGCACACCAAGCTCCGACTAAATTTCCGAATCTGGTGTACAAGCCGCCAATCATGATCGGGCCCGCTCCGCCAAGCCAGAGAGAACACATAATAGTGGTGAACATCAGAATATAATCCAACTGCGCAAAGAAAATTGAAACCACAAAGAAGAATATTGCTACTGCAATTGAAGCAAGACGCAACAACAAAAGGTGGGTTTTCGGCGAAAGTTTATCTTTGCACATCGGCAGAATAATATCCTGTACCAAGGTTGATGAGGCATTGAAAATTCGGCTGTCATCGGTTGAGATAAGCAGCATAACCATCATCAAACAGAAAAGTCCGATCATACCTACCGGGAAAATCTTTGAAAGCAATGTCGGAGTCAACATCTGACTGTACAAAGAACGGAATTTCTGGAATTCCAATCTTGCTTCCGGAGTATCGCCCAAACTTGAACGCACGGTATCCAAGTAGGGTGTGTCGGGGTTATCTTTCTGCGAATTGGGGCGTTCCCAATCTTCATGGGTAAAGCGGTCATTGACAGTCAACAAATTCTGTTTAGTCTGTTCGCGGACAGCTTCATTTTCCACAACTTCATCCAAAATTTTGTATGAAAGATACTGTCTGACTTCGGTACTTGAAACTCCGAAGCGGCTGCCGTTTTTGAACTTTTCGTTATTCATAAAGGAAATAGCAATCATCGCCAAAACGATAATCATGATTGTAGACATACCGTTACGGAAAGTTCCGATCAAATTACCCATTTTTTGTTCATGCGGAGTTTTACCTGCGCCTGAAACGTCGTTGCCGATCCATGAAGCACGATTCAAAACACCGCCGAAAACGGTAACAATCAATGAGAAGATATTGAAGTTTGTAAGTTGTTTCATATCATAGGGGTTAAGGAAACTCTCGCCCGGGACACGGTTTGCCATTACCGGCAAAATATCGTCGCCCCAAGAGAAAAACAAAATTACATAACCGATTATAATCACGAAAATCGGATAACTGATCATACCTTGAATCGCATCGGTAATGAGCAATGAAATTCTGCCTCCGGGAAGAATGAAAATCAATGCCAAAATCAAGCAGAGAGCCACTACAATTCCGTAGCAGGGCAAGTTAATTCCGAAAATCATCACTTTGTGAGGCAAACCTAAAAAGTAAATGAAAAAGTTCGTTGCCACTGCCGGGCCAATTGCATTAGTAACCATTTCTGCAATAGTGCGAATTGCAGCACAGAAAATACGGAAAAATTTACTGCCGTAACGCAATTCCAAAAACTGTCCGATTGACAGACATCTGGTTTCACGCCAGCGATAAACCACGAATCCGCACAATGCCAAAAATGTCCAAATCGGATTGGCAATCGCATTCCAAAATGACAATGAAAATCCTGCATTGTAGTATTGTTCCGTTTGCTGAATAATATAAATTACCGACATCGCCGCCATCATATCTCCTACACAGATAATATAACGACCTGCAACTCTGCCTGCGACCAAATAATCAGCTACACTTCTGGCGTAGCGTTTGCTGTATATCGCAAACCAAGTTAAACATGCCATCGGGATTACTAAAATCGACCAATCAATCCAACTCATTTTTCGTCATTCCTTTCTGTTGTTATTTATTTAAACATAATTGTTTTGATTTCAAACGGGGTAAACTTCAAAATATTATCAGCGACCTTGGTGCCGTCTTGCCATTCAAGCATATCGACCTCATAAGCATTCAAGTTACTGTCATTCATTTTCAATTCAGCAACGGCATTAAGTCCGTGTTTTTCAACAATACGGACGATTAAGTTGTCACTGTTTTCTGCCTTTTTGACCGATTCGATTACCGCACAACCTTGGAGCTGAGTCAAGTCAAACGGCAATTTGTCACATTCGATATCGCCTTTAAGCACTAAAGGCTTACGATTAAATGATGCCGCAGCACTCATTACACCCGCCTTTTTGAAACTTCCTGTATGCGGCAAAATCGCATAAGCAAAACTATGTTTTCCCATATCAGCCGCAGTATCGGGATACTTGGGAGAACGCAGCAAAGTCAAACCGACAACATTTTCTTTAACTCCAACACCATACTTGCAGTCATTCAGAATTGCAACACCGTAATCATCGTTGCCCAAATCCATATATTTGTGCATGCAAACTTCAAATTTCGCCCAGTCCCATGAAGTATTGCGGTGGGTAGGACGCTCTGCAAAACCATATTGAATATCATAATTAGCTTTGAAATTAACCGCATTGACGGGGAATTCAACTTTCAGCAAGCGTCGGCTTGCACGCCAATCAACTTCGGTGATAAAATCGAGTTGTTTGGAGTTTTTGCCCAAGCGGATAATTTGAGAAATTTCTGCGTTTTCAAGTTTGAGATCAACTTTAAGTTCGCTCCACAAACTGCCCTCATAGACCGGTGAAATTTCACTTGCGGTAATGAAATCGGCAAATTTTTCATCTTCATAGCACTTTTCAATATCCCACGCATCATTGACAGTCGGACAGTCACGATAGAGGACAAACTTATTGGCATTGCCGACGAAAATTTCTGAATTGGTTTCTTTATCATAAGCGGAAATAATTTCGCCTTTTTCAGAAAACTCGTAACGGACAAGAGCATTTTCCAGAACCCTATTGGCGCAAGTTGCGACCGGAGCAACATTTTCAGCACCTTTTTTGAGCAATAATTTACCCAAAGGAGCAACTTCGACATAAACCACAGGAGAGTTATTTTCATTGTACTGAACTGTATAATTTTCAACCCCGTTCCAATCTGACGGAAGTTCGACAAAACCTTTAAATTCCACACCGAGAGAGTTGAAAATAGTTAAAATTTGTCCATCATCGGCGACTTCAAGTTTGCGTGCAAGTGCCGCACAACTATCCAGAATTTCCTGATGTTCTTTGTGGGTTCTCTCATAAACCATGCCGATAGAAGACCCCGGCAAAATATCGTGGAATTGATTCAAAAGCAGAAGTTTCCAGAGGCGGTCAAGTTCTTCCGCCGGATATTCTGCCATATTGGAAGCAGCATAGAGTACTTCAATTGCCATCAATGCTTCTTCGCTTTGACGGTTGCCTTTTTTGACCTTCGCCTGGGTGGTCAAAGTTCCACGGTGCATTTCCAGATAAAGTTCACCGTCCCAAGTTGCCAATTTATCACTGTATTTATCAAGTTTGGACAAAAAGTCATCGGCACGGCCGAATTCAACTTTCGGACAACCCTCCAAGTTTTTGCAGCGAAGTCCGCGTTCGATGTACTCTTCTTTCGGGCCGCCGCCGCCGTCACCGATACCGAAAAGCGAGATATACTCATCAATAAATTCATTCTCCGACATATTATTCGCACCGAAATTCAGCATGTCGGGGGTGAGAGTGGTATTATAAGTATTTTCCGGTGGGAAGAACGAAAGAATCTTGCTTCCATCGATACCTTTCCAGTAGAAACAATGGTACGGAATCTTGTTAGTGTCATTCCAGCACATTTTTTGAGTCAAAAAATAGTTGCAGCCGCATTTTCTCATAATCTGCGGCATCGCTGCTGAATAACCGAAAACGTCGGGGATCCAGACATTTTTCACATCAAAATCAAACTCTTTTTTGAAAAAGTTTTTACCATGCAGGAACTGGCGAATCATCGCTTCTCCGCCGGTTAAGTTGCAGTCGCACTCAACCCACATCCCGCCATGAATTTCCCAGCGGCCCTCTTTGACCCGTTCTTTGATTTTTGCATAGAGTTCGGGGTAGTGATCTTTCATAAACTGATAATGCTGGGCTTGTGAAGCTCCGAAAACATAATCGGGATATTTGTCCATCAAGGTCAATTGACTTGAAAAAGTTCTTGCGCATTTGCGGAGAGTTTCTCTGACCGGCCAGAGCCAGCCTGTATCAATATGGGCATGCCCGACCGCAGTAACTTTCATTGCCGAAGCCATAGCGGGAGTTTGCAGGACTTTTGCGAGAATTTCTCTTGCTTTCATCGCATTGGCAGGATTGTCGCCGTAAGCATTTACCGCATCACGCAGAGCCGCCATAATCTGCTTCTCTCTGGCACTTCCGGCGGGGAATGCCGGTGTATCGACAAGACCAAAGTCATCCGCAGTTCTGGGGAAATGCAATAAACTCATTACTATCTCCATATCCAAACGCAAATCCCAGACATCGGAATTGAATACACCGTATTTTATAGTTCTGATTGTGCCGAAGTCGCCCTGCTGGTCAGGATAGTCAGGATTGCATTCGTCGCCGAAAAGCCCATTGGCGGCAACTTCAATCCAAAGTGAAAATTTACCTGCTTTCGCATTGTCAGTGAAATGGAGGTATTCTTTACGATAGTGTTTAGCAAGCGAGCTGGTATTGGTCAAACTGTAAAAAGGCACTCCGTCTTTGTCAAAAACTAAAACTTCACCGCCGACATTGATTTGGAAAAGAATCTTTTTGCCTGCCCATTCCGCAGGGATTTCGCCGTCAAGTCTGATCCATGCGCTATCCCAGAGGTTGCCCCATTTCAAATTTACACTCAAATCTGAATAAGTTAAACTCTCACGATCGTTGTAGTGTACAGGATCTTTGCTTACAGCGATTTTGCCCTCAAAGGTTTTGAAATCGGCAAAGAAATCTTCCGGGAGTCTGGCAAATAATTTAGTTGCTCTGGTTTGTTGTCTTTTATAATCTTTTTCTGTCATAAAACACCTCCATTGAATATATATGTATAAAAAATCAGTCAATACTTAAATTATAATCCGTTTTTCAATAATGCAAATACTTTTATTAAAAAAAATTATTGAAAGTATGGTTTAATGGCGTTTTACTCCAAAACCGTCTATGGTTTAATAGTTTTTTCTTCCAAAGTCGCAGGCAGGTATCCGAAAATATTGTGGACATCATACAACAATGGGAAAGCCGTTGCACTCATATGAGTTTTGCTTCCGCTTCGGTCAGCACGAACCAACATAAATGAAAAATTTTTCATGTCAGCATATTTGGAAATAAACTTAAACGGAACTTGCATTTCGATAACGACACAATTGTCTGTAACTGAACTTTTTGCGGTAATGCCATGATTTTCGGTACAACTTTCAAGCATATCCCATCCACCGAAAGGAGAACTTTTGTTGTAAATAGCCCAAACCAAAGAATCAGGATTTACCTGAACTTCACAATAATACGGCAAGGTCGTATCAGGACGGATAAAAAATTCTAACGCATCCCCGGCATAAAGCGGTTTCGGTGCATTGGCAAATCCTCGGTCGCTGTATGAGTAAACATTCTCATCTGTAAATTTGGCGGCGATATAAAAACTTTCATTGTGATAAGCGATAAAAAACAAAGTATTTTCTTTACCCGGATATAATTCAGGTGAGCCGACTTTGTATTCCCCCTGAAATTTCAAAGCATTATCCCACTCATTAACTGACAAGTTCCCATCAATTTTCGGGGAATTTTTGAAATAAGGAATAACTTGCGGAACAACTTTTACCTGCCATTTTTTGCCTTTTTCCCAATTTTGGGCAAATTCAGCAAGTCTTTTTACCGCTTCCGGATAATTGTAACCGTGGCGTTCTTTGGTGCGGACAGTCCAGCGTTCATATCTCATCATATAAAAACGGTTTGTAATAAATTCCGAGGGGGTATTTTTGCCTTGCTGGTAGGGGTCAATTTTCATATCCCAAGCAAGAGATTGAGCCGCTTTTTCTTCTTCCGGAGTAAAATTTTCTGCTCCGTTAAGCGCAAAAGCGAAAATACTTCCCAAAATCATAATAAACCTTTTCATTTTATTTTACCCTTTCAAGTTTAACATTGTCAAAATAAATTTTTCCGCTCGGTCCTTTTCCGCCCAAAGTAATATTGAAAGTCGGCTTGTCGGCAGGCGCGATAAATTCTGCTTCAAATGTTTGATAACCGTAACTTCCGTTGCTTATCGGGATAGAAATTTGCGGCATATTCGGGATATTCAACTTCAAGTGCATACGGTAACTTTTTAAGTTATCTGCTGATGCCTGAACTGAAATTCGCCAAGTTTCACCTTTTTTCATATTTTTTGCCACACCTGATTGTTTGAGAAGCATTTCATCTTTGCCATTCATGGTAAGACAAACTGCTTTTTCGCCGTCGGAAGCATGGGAATTGCAAATTTCCGCCCCGAAAGGCATAAACCACGGTGCCGCATAGCAATACGATTGCACTGTATCAACGAACTCACCGAAGTATTCAAACTCAAATGAACCGTCATATAAACCGTTTATATCGGTTGTATTTCGTTTTTCCAGCGTATCGGCAATTTTGATAAATTTATCATCGCCGTAAGAGAGATTAAATTCCTCGTATGTGCCGACTTTGGAACTTAAATCGGGATAAAAATAACTGAAATTATCGTTGCTGAAAGATTTTTCGCCCACTCCCGAAGTAAAAAAGTTTGCTTTATCCAAAACTGTACCGACAAAACTTAATTTCATATTCGGTTTAAACGGTGCAACATTGGGCAGAACCATGTACGATAAATCGAATTTATCACTGTCGCCAAGCGTATAGACTGCAAAGTAATTGAAAACATTCGGTGCCAAAATTTGGTAATAGTGGTGTCCTCTCGGGCGTCCGAAAAATTGAAGTTTTACTGTGCCATCGGCTTGTCGGTCAAAAAGCATATAAGTTTCAAGTTCATAAGTCGAAGTAAAATATTGATTATCTCCGATATATCCTCCTCGCATTTCAAGTTTAAAATCTTTGAGAATGGAAATTTCAGTACCGTTTTCTTTTTTCCAAGCCTCCACCAAATTTCCGTTTGAGCTGATACGCAATCTGATTTTGCCATTATCAAAAATCCAACCGCCGGCAATTCTGAATAAACGCTTATCGCCGGAAGCAGTTTCGATTGAATCAAGCAGTTCTTTCCGGCTTGAAACTTGGAAATCAATTGTGTTGTTATCGACTTTTATCGGAGAATCGGGAATCGCATTGGCAATTACCAAAAACGGCGCATGATCTTGCCCTATTCGGTCAAGCAAAAAGACTCCTGCCGGTCGATTTGATTCGGCAAAAGTGAAGTTGATAATGCCGTTTTCAGAATAAAAACTTATGCGGCTGCTCTGCGCATCAAATCCAAACGGCTGCTGCACTGAACTCCACAATACATTATGTCCCGACGGCAAACTATACATGTTGTTGCACATGGAGTTATAGAATGGGTGGCGGGTTCTGAATTTATCTTTGACCTCGCCGTATGCGGAGTTGACTTGATAGAATAAATCTTTGCTTGTGTCATTAATTCTGATAACCAATGCCTGATTTTCGCCGAGTTGTTGCGAAATATTTGCAATATCAGTCAAACTTATCGGCTTCAAGCCGTTATTATCGAGGATAAAAGCACTGTACGGCAGCATTTTTCCGCCGATGACTTTCTGCGGTTCTTCAATTTGTATCAAGCGGTTTGCAAGCACTGTAAAACCGTAAGGCGGAAGAACTATTTTTAAGTGTAATGCGTTATTTTTTTGCTCAAATTCAACACTTTTTTGGTTCCATAGGTCATAGAGTTTATCAGCCTTCATATTCCTGATTGCAGTTAAGGGGATTTCTATCTCCGCCACGGTTTTTTGCGGATTGAAATTTACAAGCGGAATAGAGAAATTTTTCCCGTCATATCTCAAACAACTGAAAACTCCGTCGGTTGCTTTGATAACTTGATAATCGGCTTTGCCTTGTTGCAATTCACCTGCGAGAGTACGGATTTTCAAAATTTTACTGATGACTTCGCTATGACCGTCCTCAACTTCTTTGTAAATCATCGGCACACCGTAAATCCAGGCAGTTACGGCAATTCCTGCACGCAAGGCATCAGGACCGTAAAGAAGTTCGGCTTTCGGTTCATCATGACTTTCTATGTAACGCAGACGGACGAGGTCTTTTAATTCGGCATACTGCTGTTCGTAGAGATAAGTCTGCAATCCTCTGACAAAATCGGCAGGCGATAACTCTTTCATCGACTTGAAAACTTGACGGCACAATGGGAAATCATAGACAATATCTGCTTTGGTTCCATATAAACTGCCGTCGCATTCAGCCAAAGTCATAGCATTATTGTTGCTTGCCAGAGCAGTATCACGAATAATTTGCATTATATTAAGTCCGCCTTGTCCCATTGACCAGCTGCCGCGCTGATAGGGCAAATTTTTGCTCCAATTTACCTGTGCGGAGAAGCCGCTTGTGTCAATTCGCCAGCCGTCAAGCGAGTAAGTTTCGGTATAAAATTTAATTACTTCACCTAAATATTTCTGCCAGTCAGGATTATTATAGTCAAATGCCCGATTTGCCGGAACAACTTGATTTTCGCTTCTCAAAAGCCAGTCAGGGTGATCTTTGGCTCTCTGGCAACGATTTCTGCCTCCATGCGGAACAACATCCTGCCAGACATTCATTCCGAGGGCATGGGCTGTATCTACTAATTGCTTGTACTCTTCGGGAGTTCCGATACCATTTGCCATACGGTAAAAGTCATCGGGGATGTAAGGACACTCCGACTCAATCGGAAGAATCCAAACAGTATTGATATTCAAATTTCTAATTCTCGGTAATTGTGCAGTACTTGGGACAAATCCGCCCCAATCCTGAAACGGGTGTCCGGGTTGTCCGGGATGGAATGAATAAATAATCGGGTTCAAACAATCTTTATGACGATTTGACGGGACGGTAATATTAAGTTCAGCCATCCAGTTGTGCATTTTTTTCAAAGCTGTATCGCTGTCATTTTTCTGTACCATACAGTAAAAATCACCGATAAGCCAGTCATCGCCATTTTTGAGATACCCCGAAGATTCAAAGATGTGCGACAAATTGATTCCGGTCGGAGTTTCGGTAATCAAAGTGCGGCTGATGTCACCATAAAATTTGGTACGGTCAATTGCGCTTACAATGGTTAAGTCGGGATTGAGTTCCATAAGAATAATATTTGGATCCCGCCAAGCGTGAATAACTTTGCCATCAACAAAATCTTTCAGGGATTTTTCTTTAATCGCAGGGAACATGCCGGGGCAGGAGTAGTGACTCTGCTCATAGAAACGCACTCTGGGTAATTTCATTGAAAAATTGTACACAATAACTGTATCATTAGTTGTATTAGCAAGTTTATAAGAACCCTTTATGGTTTTTTTCTCCGGAAAAATCTGATAAAAAATATCGCACCGAAATTTATCGACATCAATTGTCAATTGCAGAGAATTTTCAGATAATTCTTTGCTGTCAATGAGAGTGTATTTGACAGCGCTTTGTGAAAGCAATTTGCCGTCTTTGCTCAAAGTCAAGTCAAAAGGTATTTTTGTCCTGTTGCTTGACATGACAACTTTGTTATCAACGATGGTCTTTTTCCATGCTCCGCTTTTAGCATCTAAAACAATCGCGAATTGCTCATTTCCGAAAGTGATTTCTTTCTTATTTTTTACCAAATCAGCGTAACTTGCAGACGAAAACAAGGCACAAAAAAGGCATAATACAACTAATTTACAGTATTTCATTTCTAATAATGTCCTACTTTCTTAATTCAATAATAGTATCTTCGTCCAATGCTTCCTCTGCGACATACATATTGATAATTTTTCCGCAAAAACGAACTTCTTGCGGGGTATTCATATTTAAAGATCCGAGATAGAAGTTGTCGCGATTGTATGGGAAAATTGCACGATATATGGTTGTGCGGCTTTCTTCAACTCCGTCAATGTAGAGAATGATATCAAATTCATTTTCTTCGACTTTTTCGATTACTGCTGCAATGTGCGCTTTGTCACCGGCTTTGAATTTAGTTTTTGAGTAACTGACAACACGGGTACTTTTGTCTACGCCGTAAATTGAATAGTGAATACGGCCAAAATTGTCAATTCCGAAAAGGTTGTGATAACCGGGACGATTAACGATAGCAGCAGTGCCTTTGGCAGGTAATTCATCAATGACGATGTCCGCAACAACTGAAAATTCCTGAATATTTTCACCGAATTTATTAAGTTTGATCCAGACCGCAGAATCTTTGCCGTTAAAAACAACTCCGTCGGCAGATTCAACGGCATTTTTTACCTCACGCAACCAGTAACCTTTGCGGGTAAATTTGCCATCTTTGATTAAGCACAATGGTTCAGCAGACAAAGTTGCACTAATAAGAGCCAAAGTTAAAAGAATTAATTTTTTCATGTTTTTCTCCTTGTTGGTTTTAGTTTATCTTAATTTATATGAGTAAATAATTTGGTTGTTATCACCTGCATAGTAATCGGCAGTTACGCCGTCAGAGGAAATTTTGAGTACGAAGTATCCGGCACTTTCGACTCTCCAATAATTTTTGATCGTACCCTTGAATTCGGCATATCGTTTTTGCATACTCTCCGTACTTTGGCGACTGCCGTACAAGTTACCGTCATTAAAAAGTAATTTACTTTTGATTAGCGATTCAGGGTTCCAAATGCTTGAACAAATCAACTGGCTTATCCGCCCCTCGGCGGCAACGCAATCAATAACTTCCACTGTATGGCTGTGCCCCGAAAGCACAATTAAATCATTTTTTAAGAAAAGATTTCGCATGTAATTTCTGAATTTATCATCACGCCCGAACATGTACCAATTAAATTTATCATTATCAGTAGGCAGGACACTCCCGTGAGTTACCAGAAATTTGTAACGTGCATCGGGATTTTTTTCTAATGCCTCCTCGATAACTTTGACGTCAGGACGGGCAAAATCGGCAAAAATATAGAGATCTTGATCCATTAAAAAATAGAAGTTGCGATTGTTGATTTTTTTGCCTAATTTTTTGCTGTAATATGGAAACATCACTTTGTCGTATGCCTTGTGTCCGTCAATACTCCGCCAGTCATGGTTGCCGATTACGCTCAAAAAAAGAGTTGAACCGAATTTACTTTCAAAATAATTTAAAGCGTCATTAAGCATTTTTCGGTGCATAGAACCGCTGTTGCAGTCGCCTTGCACCAAGTCGCCGACTTGAATAATTGCTTTGGTATCGGCAGTTTTTCGGGCAACC
>JAZRSP010000285.1:0-1702 GCA_045651565.1 Victivallaceae bacterium
GTTCTGATTGATTCTTCATCACTGGTTGCACAATATTGCCCCAGCAGATATTCCAATACATAGGTTGGAACAATGGCGTTGCCTTTTACTTCTTTTACCAAATCCTTCCGAACAACTACTCCGGAAAAAGCTTCACAAATCTTTTTGTCAAAATCAGTCATAGTAACGCACCTCAAAAATCCAAATCCACCAACTGACGGCGCAGCTGATATTTACGGGTTAAATAGTCCTTATAGTAGGTTGTACCAGATTCAAGTTCACGGAGTTTCAGCACAATTTCCTGTCCATTATATTTTTCGGCATCCCGGGTCAAAACCAAACCACAGGTTATTTCTCGGTCACGCGGTTCTTTACCAGTCAAATCAAACAGGAGTTCATGTTTATCGGAAATCAGTTTATCATCCTGCGAATACAACGCCACTTCCAGTTTTCGGGGCAGCAATTTTCCTTCGACCGGTTGCTGCTGATAGAAGCGGACAGCCATTTGTCCGGAAGTAATAACTTGCATGCCGGAAATGATATCAACATCAACATAGGAGAGATCTCCTTCCCGCTTTTTGTTGATTTTCAATACCGGAACAACAATTTCCTGCAATGTCGCACCACCATGCACATATCGGCTGCCGGAACCTTTTACCCGCAAGCGATTGATGGATTTAACAATCTGAACTTCACAATTCCCCTGCAATTCAAGGGTTTCAAGATCATATTTCTGCAAACCATCAACTGGAGACAGATTTTTCCCGATGACAAAACGACGGTTTATTTTGGCTATATCTGCACCTGCAGGTTCTCCCGAAAGGAATTCATCATTTGGCAGTTCACGGTTTTGATAGATAAAACCATGGTCTGCAGTAACGATGATATTGGTCACATTATAACCTGTCAGGCGTTTGAGCATGCTGATAATTTCGGCAATGGCATTTTCAACTGCTTCAAAAGTTTTGCCTTCGGAAGTAAGATCATCTCCTGCGGCATCAATGGTATTGTGGTAAATATAAACGACATCATTTTCTCTGAACAATGCACGACCATCATCTTTGGTAAGAGAATTCAATTCTTCGGCAGTCAAAACGCTTGAACGGGGAACTTTACTTGCCAGAACTTTGGCTCTGGCGGCAGATCCGAGCGTACTGAGTCCATCTGCTGAAACTGCAACTGCATTATTACTGCAAGTTAATTCAAGATTTTTGTGAGGTAAAAGAGCTGCCATGCCCAATGCAGTGTAGCTTGGCAGAACACTGCAAGCAGCTTCCAACTCTGCTGTATAACGATCTTCCAGCGTGATTTTTCGTTGTAATTCTTCTGCGATTTCATAACGCAAGGCATCGGATACGATTACAAAAACCTTTTTGTCTTTGTCCAGAATATTCTCAATATATTGAGAGAAAAATTTATCCTGCGGCTTGGGACCGGGAATCGGCCAAGTACCGTAAGCAGAAAGTTTATCCTGCCATAAATTGCTCAAAGGCAGCAGGAAGTTATTGGAATAGAAGTTTTCCACTAATTCATAAATATTCTTGAGCAAATCATTCTGATTGGCGGCATTGGCATGATAAATGAATTTGCGGTAAAGTTGATCCAGTTGGAAATATTGTTTTGTATAACACTCAAAGCCATTGGCAAGGGAATCAATTGTAATCTTGG
This sequence comes from Victivallaceae bacterium, assembly GCA_045651565.1. Lineage (GTDB taxonomy): Bacteria > Verrucomicrobiota > Lentisphaeria > Victivallales > Victivallaceae > RGIG5270. The sequence continues at coordinate 1,648 of JAZRSP010000285.1, forward strand.
TGGCATTTTGTACGCTCAAAAACATTGAGGCATAATCCAAGGCAAGATATGCGTG
>JAZRSP010000286.1:0-17577 GCA_045651565.1 Victivallaceae bacterium
CGGAGAATTTTTGGGAATATTTCTCTGAAATAAAATCACCATCAAACTTGAAAAAGTTTTGCCATTTTGAGCGTAGAGATGTCATAAATGCGATATCAAAAATCTATCAGGTGTTTCGGCACAAAAAAAGAAAGCAGATTATAACCCTCACGCAAAATCACAGCTGTACAATAAGGCTTGTTTTTGCAGTTCTTTGTACAAAGCCCCTGCAAAGTCCGCCCCAATTCTAATATTATTCTGAGAAGAATCTGCTTTCTGCTATTATTATACAGTTTTTTTGCGAAAAATCAAGTCAATTACTAAAAAAAATGAGTTTTTTTAGTTTCATGTCCAAAAAATCGTATCGTATGGAAGATTTCTTGGAAACGGCTTTTTCTTATTCGCATAAATATATGATAATTAAGCTTTTACGCCGCTAATTTTTTGGTGTTTTTGGCGAAAAAATGGGTGTTTTTGATGGAAATTTCTATTTTTTGTGTTGATTTTGGCTTGCGAAAGACCTTTCTTTTACAAATAATGACTTGAAAGTCCACTTTTTGCCCGTCTAATGCGGATATTTTTGCAAAAAAATTTGTAATTTTAAAAAAATGTGATATATTAGTAAATTAGAATATTCTTTGATTGCAAATTTATAGTAAATTGAAATATTGAAAGGGATTGAAAAATGGCAGTACCAAAGAGAAAAACTTCTAAAATGAAAAAACGCCAGCGCAAAGCGGCTAACCGTTATGAGGGCGTTCAGGCGACTTTCTGCCCTAATTGCCAGGCTCCTGCAGCTCCGCACCAAGTTTGTCCGAGCTGTGGTATGTACAAAGGCAAACAGGTGGTTTCAGTAGAAGCTTAATGGAAGAAGTTGGGGCTAATTTTGAATGGATAATTTGGAATTAGCTCTAATTTTCTATTATGGAATTTTATTTTTGTAAAAAATAAAAACTTTTCGCACAAATTTTGAGATACTTGATAGAGAGGTGAAATCATGAAAATTGCTGTTGATGCTATGGGAGGTGATTATGCTCCCGGCGTAGTAGTTGAGGGTGTAGCAGATTCATTATTTGAATTTCCCGAATTTGAGATCGTCCTGGTCGGACACTCAAAGAAGATCGCCTATTACCTCGAAAAATACGGAATTGCCAATCATCCGAGATTGCAAGTCGTTCACGCTGAAAGCGTTATCGAAATGAGTGAGCCGTCAACTTCAAGTATCAGAAGCAAAAAAGATTCATCAATTACCGTCGGAGCCAAGTTGCTTAAAGAAAAGCAGGTAGATGCTTTCGTAACTCCCGGACACACCGGAGCTACCTTGGCTGCGTCAAAAGTCCTTGTAAGAACCCTTCCCGGCGTAAATCGTCCGGCATTAGCGGCGAATATGCCGTCCCAGAAAGGCCGTTTTATTGTTATCGATGCAGGAGCAAATACCGAAGTTTCAGCAATAAATTTGGCAGAATTTGCGATTATGGGAAGTATCTATGCCGAGTTTATGTACGGTATTGACAATCCGCCGGTCGGATTGTTGAGTGTCGGCGGCGAGGATTCCAAGGGTAATGATTTGACCAAAGAAGCATTCAGCATGTTGGAAAAAGCCCCGATTAATTTTATGGGCAATATTGAGGCTAATACAGTTTTTGAGGGAACATGCAAGGTTTTGGTGGCAGACGGGTTTACCGGGAATGTGTTTTTGAAGTGCAGCGAAGGCTTGGCAAAAAGTGTCAGCTGCTGGCTCAAAGCAGTTTTTACCAAAAATCCGCTCAGAATGGCAGGCGGTTATTTGAATAAGTCTGCTTTCCGTGAGTTGAAGTCTTACGGAAATCCGGAACTTCAAGGCGGAGCACCGTTGCTCGGTTTGAATGGTGTTTGCATTATCGGACACGGTTCATCATCGCCTTTGGCAGTTAAAAATGCAATTAAACTTGCCGGTGAGTGTATAAAATTCGGAGTTAATCAGAAGATTACTGAAAAAATCAGAATTTTTCACGAAACCATGGAGCAATTAAAAAATAACAGCGAAGAAAAATAATTCAAATTTCAAACATACAGGAAATTAAATTTATGGGTATTATAATTAAAGGCACCGGTTCTTATGTGCCGGAAAAAATTCTTACTAATAAAGATTTGGAGGCAATGGTCGATACCAATGATGAGTGGATTACCACTAGAACCGGTATCAAGGAACGCCACATTGCAAGCGCAGAACAGGCAACAAGCGATTTGGCTTATCAGGCGGCAGTCAGAGCTTTGGAATGTGCAAATGTCAAGGCGGAAGATCTTGATGTAATTATTATTGCAACTGTTACTCCTGATAAATTTTTCCCCAATACTGCATGTTTTTTGCAGGAAAAATTGGGTGCGAAGAAGGCATTCTGCTTTGATGTTGAAGCTGCATGTTCTGGTCTGCTTTACTCTCTTGAAATTGCAAATTCTCTTCTCGCTGCTAATGCAAAATACAAAAATGCTTTGGTAATCGGAGCAGAAAAACTCTCTTGCATTACCAATTGGGAAGATAGAAATACTTGTGTGCTTTTCGGCGACGGAGCCGGTGCAGTAGTTTTGGGCAAAGATGATAATTATGATTACAACAGTATCGTCGCAACTGATTTGCATGCTGACGGTGCATATACCGATTTGCTTCAAATTCCTGCTGGCGGCAGCAGAACTCCGCAAACACCTGAAACCCTCGCACAGGGTATGCAATATACTCACATGCAGGGTCGTGAAGTCTTTAAACTTGCAGTTGGCGGCATGGTTGGTGCTTCTAAAAAGGTTTTGGAAGATGCCGGACTTGAAGCCTCTGTTCTTACTAAATTTATTCCGCATCAGGCAAACTTGCGAATTATTGAAGCAGTTGCGCAGCGTTTGGATGTTGACGATGACTTGGTCTACAAAAATGTTTTCCGTTACGGCAATACTTCTGCTTCATCAATCGGTCTTTGCTTGGATGAAATTAACCGAGCAGGCGGATTCAAGCGTGGTGATTACGTGCTTTTGACCGCTTTCGGAAGTGGTTTGACTTGGGGTGCAGTATTATTGAAATGGTAATTTACTATGGATAAAGAAATGAAAATGCAAGACACTATCAACAAGGCTTCGGTTTTGGTCGAAGCTCTCCCGTATATTCAGAAGTTCCGTCATGCTTTGATTGCTGTTAAATTCGGCGGAAGTTCAATGGAAGATCCTGAACTTGTCAAAAATACTATGCGTGACATTGTTCTTATGGAGTGCATTGGTTTCTGCCCGGTGGTTATTCACGGCGGCGGCAAAGCGATTTCAGCGGAACTTAAAAAACAGAATATTCCGGTTAAGTTTGTAAATGGGTTGCGTCATACTTGCGAAAAAACTATCAAAATTGTCGATGACGTTTTACATAATCAGGTTAATTCAGAATTGGTCAAACTTGCCGTAGATGCTGGCGGAAACGCTGTAAGTTTGAGCGGTAAAGAGATTTTCAAAGCTAAACGCACCTATTCTGTCGATCCGATTACCGGAGAGAAGCAGGATATCGGCTTTGTCGGAGAAATTACCGAAGTTGACGGCGACAAAATTATGTCGCTTATCAGTCAGGGCAAAGTTCCGGTTATTACTCCTCTGGCAATGGGCGAAAACGGCGAAGTTTACAATATCAATGCCGATGTGGCTGCGTGCAAGGTTGCACAGGCAATCAAGGCGAGAAAGTTGGTCTTTTTGAGCGATGTTCCCGGAGTTTTGCGTGATCCTGCCGATGAATCAAGTGTAATTGGAACTATCTGTACCGACGAGGTGGAGCAGTTGATTCAGGACAAAATTCTTTCAGGTGGTATGCTGCCGAAAATTAAGAGCAGTATGGAAGCACTCGCAAGCGGAACTAACAAAGTTCACATGATCGACGGCAGAGTTCTTCATTCATTGTTACTTGAAATTTTTACCGATAAAGGTATTGGAACAGAAATCATAAAACCGGATTCGATATTATGAATGTAGTATTAGTTGGAATAAAACATGCAGGTAAAAGCAGTTTGGGCAAGGCTCTTGCCGAAATGCGAGATACTTTATTTGTGGATTCTGATGAATTGATTGAGGCAAATTATTTGCTCCGAACAGGCGAAAATTTGTCATGTCGTGAGATTATGCTTAAACTTGGACGCCGCGAATTTCGCAAGCTGGAGGCAGAAGCAATTACGCAACTTAATGAGAGCAGCGAGGAAGACGATCAGGAGCGTGTAATTTCATTGGGCGGCGGTGTCGCTGATAACCCGGATGTTACCGAAGAACAACTTAAAGAGTTGGGCTTATTGGTTTATATCAGTATTCCCCGTGATGTGGCATGGGAGAGAATTGTTGCAAGCGGACTTCCGGCATACTTGCAGAATGAAGTAGATCCGAGAGCAGTTTTCGATGAATTGTCCGAAGAGCGTGAGAATTTCTACGAAAAGCATGCCGATGTGATTGTACACTTGGAAGATACCGATTTTGAAGAAAATTTGGCTGCTTTGGAAGAGAAATTATCCGGTTATCTCTCTGAATGTTGCTAATGAATCGAATTTAATCAAGGTGTCACTATGAGCGGAAATAGTTTCGGAACACTTTTCAAAATTACTACTTTCGGGGAGTCCCACGGTGTCGCTTTGGGCGTCGTAATCGACGGTGTGCCGCCGAATGTGGAGTTGAGTGAGGCTGATATCCAAATCGAACTTGACCGCCGTGCGCCTGGACAATCTAAAGTTACAACTGCTCGCAAAGAGAGTGATTCCTGTCAGATTTTATCAGGAGTTTTTGAGGAGAAAACTACCGGTACTCCAATTGCAATAGTCGTTTTTAATCAAGACCAAAGAAGCAAAGATTATTCAAATATTCAGGATATTTTCCGTCCCGGCCATGCAGATTACGGATTTTTCGCTAAATACGGAGTCCGTGATTACCGTGGCGGCGGAAGAAGTTCCGGTCGTGAAACTTTGGCACGAGTTGCCGCAGGAGCGGTTGCCAAAAAGGTGCTAAAAAGTCGCTATAATATTGATATTGTCGCATTTACAAAAGGTGTCGGGGGGATTGAATCCGACGAGTTTGTAGAAGATTTTATCGAAAAAAATATCGTAAGATCCGCTTCGCCGAGTAAAGCCGAAGAGATGATAAATCTTATCATGGATATTGCACAGGACGGCGACAGTATCGGCGGATTGGTGGAGTGCCGTATTCGTAATGTCATGCCGGGTGTCGGTAGTGAAGTTTTTGATAAACTTGACGCTGAACTTGCCAAGGCAATGCTCTCTATCGGCGGAGTTAAAGGTATTGAATTCGGTGCAGGTTTCAATGTGCGCTGCATGCGAGGCTCATTAAATAATGACCCGATGAAAGACGGCAAAATGCTTTCAAATCATGCAGGCGGAATTTTAGGCGGACACTCGAATGGAGAAGAGATAGTTTTCCGCTTGGCAGTTAAACCTACGCCCTCAATTTCCTTAAAACAAGAAAGTTGCAATATCAATAACGAAAATATTATCTGTGAAGTTAAAGGGCGTCATGATCCTTGTTTATGCCCCAGAATAGTCGTGGTTGTCGAGGCAATGGCGGCAATAACTTTGCTTGATCAAATTTTTATTTTTAATTCGCTTCGTTGAGTTTGAAGCTAAATAAAATTAATCTCTTTCACATCATCTTCAATGAGATAGGGCATTTCTTCTATAACATCAGAACCTGCGGCAATTTCCTGGGTGTCAAGTTTCAGGTATTTTAATTCGCTTTCGGCGAGGAGAGTGCCGTTTAAACTGAAAATTTGAGCTTGAACCAAAGCAAATTTGCGACTGTCACGGATAAGTTCGCCTTTGGCAATCAGAAATTCATCATAAGGTACAGGTTTGCGAAAACTGGTTGTAAGACTCATAGTTACGCCGAAATCGTCTTCATTGCCGCCATGCTTTGCCCACATAGCACGCAAACCCAGTTCATCAAGCATGGCAGTAATAAGTCCGCCATGCACTCTGCCGGGATAACTCTGGTGATGTGCCGAAAATTTAAAGCGGCTCATTACGGTTCCGTCTTCCATATTATAAAAAGGAGCTTGTACGCCTGCGGGATTGTCAAGTCCGCAGATGATACACATTCTACTGTTTCTTTGTTTGCTGATTACTTTCATAGATTTAATTCCTTTCAAATAAATTTATAATAAGATAGCATGGTTTTGTAAAATTTCAATAGAGGTTTATAGAATTTAGTGGAGGGACTGCAAACAAGTCCCCCAAAAAATAAATATGGTGTTGGTCGTGAAATGTTTAGTTTTACTTTTTTGTGCTTTCATTGTCTTTTGTAAAGGATTTATTCCATCCGAATAATGAACAAATTCTTTGTTTTAATATTACTAACTTGGTAATAAAAAACGGAATTTAGAGTTTTTGTGAAGCAAAACTATAAATTCCAATAGATCCCAGGCTGATGGCTGGTTGCAGGGGTGTGGGGACTGCAAGCAAGTCCCCAAAAAAAGACTGCTGCAAAAGTTTTTGCAACAGTCTTGAAAGATTACAAATAAGAATTATTTGTCAGCGAGAGCAACAACGCCGGGAAGAGCTTTGCCTTCGAGGAATTCGAGAGAAGCACCGCCGCCGGTTGAGATGTGGCTCATTTTGTCAGCCAAACCTGATTTTTTGACTGCAGAAACAGAGTCGCCGCCACCGATAATGCTTACAGAATCGCTATCTGCAACAGCCTGACAGATCTTCATAGTGCCTTCAGCGAAGTTCGGCATTTCGAAGCAGCCCATAGGTCCGTTCCAAACGATAGTTTTAGCATTTGCGATTTCAGCACTGTAAAGAGCGATAGTTTCGGGACCAATATCCAAGCCCATGTAACCGTCTTCAATATCGCCTTTTGCGATTTTGGTATTTGCATCGTTATCGAATGCATCAGCGATTTTGTTGTCAACAGGAAGAAGGAATTTAACGCCTTTTGCTTCTGCTTTTGCCAAAATTTCTTTTGCGGTATCGAGAAGTTCATCTTCGCAGAGAGAGTTACCGATTTTGTAGCCCTGTGCCTTGCGGAAAGTATAAGCCATACCGCCGCCGATGAGGATAGTATCAACTTTTTCCATCAAAGAAGAGAGAACTTCGAGTTTACCTGAAACTTTAGCACCGCCGATGATAGCAACGAAAGGATGTTGCGGATTTTCAACTGCTTTGCCGAGGTACTGCAATTCTTTGTCCATGAGGAAACCTGCAACACTGTTTTCTTTGCCGATGTAGTCAACGATAACTGCGGTTGAAGCGTGAGCTCTGTGAGCAGTACCGAAAGCATCATTTACATAGACATTGCCAAGTTTAGCAAGTTCTTTTGCCATAGAGTGAAGAAGTTCTTTGTCTTCGGGAGTTTTAGCTTTGATATCTTCGCCTTTGTGGAAGCGGGTGTTTTCGCAAACCATGACATCGCCTGCATTGAGGCTCTGTGCCATAGCGACAACATCATCACCGATGCAGTCATTAGCGAATTTAACATCTTTGCCGAGGAGTTTGCCCAAGTATTCAGCAACGACTTTCAAGCTGAATTCAGCTTTGACTTCGCCTTTGGGGCGGCCGAGGTGAGAGAGGAGAACCAAAGAAGCGCCCTGTTCGAGGATATATTTGATACTCGGCAAAGCGGCAGTGATTCTGGTATCGTCAGTGATAACACCGTCTTTCAAGGGGACATTGAAGTCAACACGCATAACGACTTTTTTGCCTTTCAAGTCGATATCTTTGATTGTTTTTTTATCGATATTCATTTTTTTTCTCCGATAAGTTTGTTGGTTAAAATTTAATTAAAATAAAAAATCCCGCATCATTTCGCAATGACTCGGGATTTGAAAATTAATTTCATAAATTGCGACATGAGCAAGTCATGCCGCAAAGATTTAAGCTGAAATTACTTAGCGATAACGCGAGCCATTTCCAAAACTTTGTTTGAATAGCCCCATTCGTTGTCATACCAGCTGCAAACTTTAACGAAAGTTTTGTCCAACTGGATACCAGCTTTTACGTCGAAAATACTGGTGCGAGCATCGCCGCGGAAGTCAGTTGAAACAACTGCTTCGTCAGTGTAACCCAAGATACCTTTGAGTTCGCCTTCGCTAGCTTCTTTCATAGCTGCGCAGATTTCTTCGTAAGTAGCTTCGGTGTTGAGTTCGCAGGTCAAGTCAACGAAAGAAACGTCACTGGTGGGAACGCGAACTGACATACCGGTAAGTTTACCATTGAGTTCAGGAAGAACTTTACCTACAGCTTTAGCAGCACCGGTTGAAGACGGGATCATGTTTTCGAGGATACCGCGACCTCCACGCCAATCTTTCTTAGAGGGGCCGTCAACAGTTTTCTGAGTAGCAGTAGCAGCGTGGATGGTAGTCATCAAACCGCGTTTGATACCGAATTTATCGTTAAGAACTTTGCTGATCGGAGCCAAGCAGTTAGTGGTGCAAGATGCGTTAGAGATGATGTCCTGGCCAGCATAAGTTTTGTCATTAACACCATAGACGAACATCGGAGTAGCGTCTTTAGAAGGAGCAGACATGATAACTTTTTTAGCACCAGCTTCGATGTGTTTACGAGCTTTAGCATCTTCGAGGAAAAGACCGGTTGATTCAACAACAATATCAGCACCGACTTCGTTCCACTTCAAGTTTGCGGGATCCATTTCAGCAGTCAAGCGAATTTTTTTGCCATCGACAACGAGGTTGTTTCCGTCAACTTTGATGTCGTGGTTGAAAATGCCGTGAACTGAGTCATATTTGAGCATGTAAGCCAAATAGTCAGGTTCCAACAAGTCATTGATTCCAACAATTTCGATGTCATTGCTGATGTTTTCAACAGCAGCACGGAAAACCATGCGGCCGATACGTCCGAATCCGTTAATACCAACTTTAATCATTTTTTTATTCCTTTTTTTGTTTTGGTGCCACCATGGCACACATTGCTTTAATTAACGTACATTTATAATATAACACGATTTTTCAAAAAGTCAAAAGCGAAAAACCAAATTTCGATAAAAAAATATCTAATTTTTAAAAATTTTAATTTTTTCTCTAAAAAATATTGTATTTTTAACAAAAAGAATTATATTATATCCTATACGAATACGCTATTACCTTTTTGCGGTTATAAAATAAGGAATAAATTTATGAGTTTAGGAGTATTTTTCATCGTTTTGTTGTCGGCAGTTTTGCATGCCGGCTGGAATTTTTTGTGCAAGCAGGGAAAACCGTCGATAGGTTTTTCATTTCTCATGTCATCAAGTTGCGTGTTGCTGCTCAGCTGGACGGTTTTTACGGTGCAGCCTGACTGAAAAAATTTTAATTACATTCTTTTCGCTTTGCTGGTAATTTGCAGCGGGATTGGCGAAACAATTTATACTTGCGGAGTTCAACTCTCATACAAAAAAATGGACATGTCGCAAGGTTATCCATTAATCAGGGCATTGCCTGTAATTTTTATCGCAATTATCATGCTGATTCTGCCGCCTCATCAAACCCCTAATTTGCTTGGCTTTTTCGGCTTACTTGCGGTATTTATCGGCTGTATTTTTATGCCGTTAAACAAAATTAAAGATTTGAAATTACAAAATTATCTGATAAAACCGATGTTTTTTGTACTCATGGGGGCAGTAGGAACAACAATTTATACGATTGTCGACTCTCATGGGACAAAATTGCTGAAAAGCAGTTGCGACTCAGATTTTTTTGCATCATGTTATTATTTTTTTCTGGTTGAGTGCTGCATGGCGGTAAATTTGGGAGTGCTGCTGCTTTTTCAGAAAGAAAGTCGTCAAGATGCAAAGGAGATTTTGCGTACAACTCCGTGGAAGCCGTTGTGTGCAGGATTTTTCTGTGCATCGGCATATATCCTGATTTTGTATGCAATGCTTTTTGTTGAAAATTTGAGTTTCTTGCAAGCATTCCGTCAAATGAGTTTGCCGATAGGTGCATTCCTCGGTATCGTCTTTTTGAAAGAAAAAACTTCATTCGCTCGTGCCGTCGGCATATTTTTAATCGTACTCGGTCTGGTCGCAGTGGCTTTGTCAAAATAGTTGAGAACACTCTTTTCCAGAAAAAAGTACAAAGATAGACAAAAAATCTCGTATTTTGTTTGAAAAAAATCATATTCATACTATATTAATATAATAAGCAAAAAATAACAGTAATATAAACTAATTAATTTTTGGAGATTAATATGGCTGATGAAAGAATTTTTTTAGGTTTCGATGTCGGTGGAACTAAAATCGGTATCGGAATTATTTCAGAAAACGGTAAATTTATTGCCGGAGATCGCATCGAAAATAAAGATACTGATCCTAATGATATTTTGCCGCTGCTTGTTGAGAAGACTCTTAAACTTATGGCGGACAACAATTTACAGAAAGAAGACATTACTTCTTTCGGTATTTCAAGTCCCGGTCCTGCTGACTATGCAAATGGCATTATGACCACTCCCCCCAATAACCCTTTGTGGAGAAATGTTCCGATTCTTAAATATTTGAGCGACAATTTGGGCATGACCGGTTATTTCGAAAATGATGCCAATGCTGCTGCTCTCGCAGAAGGTTATTTCGGTGCCGGAAAAGGTTCAAAAGATTATATCTATTTGACCATGAGTACCGGTATCGGTGCCGGTATGGTTGCAGGCGGAACACTCGTTCAGGGCAGCGGATTCCAGGGCGGTGAATTCGGCCATGCCTGTTTGATTCCCGGCGGTCGTCAGTGTAATTGCGGACTTAAAGGTTGTTACGAAGCTTATTGCGGCGGTCGTGCGGTCGCACAGGATTTGCAGAAAAAACTCGCAGATAAACCCGATTCAATGATTGTTAAGTGTGCAGGTTCAGTCGAAAATATCGACATGAAAGCATTGCAGATGGCGGTTGAAGCAAAAGATGAATTCGCTATCCAATATTGGGACGAGATGCTTGAAAGAAATGCACAGGCCCTCGGCAGTTTGGTTCAAACAATGAACCCGGAGAGAATTATTCTCGGTACTTTCGCTTGGGCGGCAGGTGATCTTTTTATGGTGCCGCTTCGTGAAAAAATCACAAAGTATTGCTGGGCAGAGTCTTACAAAAGTTGTTCAATCCTTCCCAGCGCATTGAAGCGTGATATCGGTTACTATGCCGGTGCAGCGGTTGCGATGTACTTTGAAGAGAAGAAAAAATAATATACAGGAGTCGCTATGACAGAGAATTATCTTGAACTTACAATTGGTGCGATTTTCGTCTACAACTTCGTACTTACCAGATTTTTGGGTATCTGCCCGTTTTTGGGAGTATCGAAAAAGATTGAAACCGCAATGGGTATGGCAGGGGCAGTTGTCTTTGTTATGACATTGGCATCTTTCTGTACATCATGTATTTATCACTTTTTGTTACACAATCCGGCGTTGAAAGCGAAGGGAATTGATTTAGGCTTTCTCCAATTGATTATCTTTATTTTGATTATTGCTGGATTGGTTCAGGTCGTTGAAATTATTTTGCAGAAATTAAGTCCGAAACTTTACAGTGCATTGGGGATCTATTTGCCTTTGATTACCACTAACTGTGCGGTTTTGGGTGTGGCAACTATCAATGCTAATGTCGGCAGAGGAATTTTTCCCTCAACCGTCTTTGCTTTTTTCTCCGGTCTCGGATTCGGATTGGCGTTATTGATGTTTGCGTCTTTGCGTGAAAAATTGGATTTGGCAGAAGTTCCGAAACCTTTCCAGGGAATGGCGATTGCTCTGATTACCGCCGGTATTTTGGCAATGGCATTCATGGGATTTGCCGGACTTTGTTAAGGAGAGAGGAGAGATAGATTATGTTTGCATTTTTAAATTGTTCTCAATCTATGGATTGCAGTTTTGTAACTGCGATTGTTGTTATGGCTGTAATCGGTTTGCTTTTGGGAGTAGTTATCGGCGTTGTTGCCAAAATTTTCAAAGTTGAAACCGACCCCAGAATTGAACTTGTAACTTCATTGCTTCCTAATGCGAATTGCGGCGGTTGCGGTCGTGCAGGTTGTGCGGATTTCGCAAAAGCAGTCGTCGCAGGTGAGGTTGCTCCGAATCAGTGTCCTGCTTCAAGTCAGGAAACCGTCAGTGCGATTGCACAGGCGTTGGGAATCGAAGCAAATGCGGCTTTCAAAAAGGTTGCGGTGGTTCTTTGCGGCGGCGACAAAAACCAGACTAAAAACTGGACTCTCTACAACGGCGTAAGCGATTGCCGTTCAGCGATGTTGATTGCAGGCGGACCAAAGGCATGCAGTTATGGCTGTTTGGGTATGGCAAGTTGTGCGAGAGTGTGTCCTTTCGGTGCAATCGAAGTTGTTAATGGTTTGGCAATCGTCCATACTGAAAAGTGTGTCGGTTGCGGTAAGTGCGTTGCAACTTGTCCGAGAAAGTTGATTAAATTGGTTCCGGCAGATGCAAAAGTACATGTTTACTGCAATAACCCCGAAAAGGGACCGGTCAAGAAAAAATATTGTCATGTCCCCTGCTTGGGCTGCCGTAAGTGTGATAAAAATGCTCCTGGTAAATTTAATTTTGAGGGATTCCATGCAGTTGTCAATTATGAGGCACAAGAACTTCCGACTCTTGATGATTTGGATGCAATTAAATGCCCGACAAACTGTTTGCTCTCTGCGCAGGAACACTTGGCAATTGAGCAGACTAACCCCGAACATGTAGAACTTGCAGATGCCAAAGATAAGGAGTAATAAATGAGTACCAAAAATTATAGTACAGGCACTTTTCAGGGCGGAATCCACCCCTCCTATGACGGCAAGGATTTGAGCAAAGACTCCGTAGTTGCAGTAGCTCCGCTCTATGAAAAATATGAAGTCGCTTTGCAGCAGAATATCGGCAAAGCTCCCAAACTTATTGTCGCTGTCGGTGATGATGTCAAAAAAGGTCAGAAAATTGCCGAGGCAGACGGTTTCGTATCAGTTCCGCTTCATAGCCCCACCAGCGGTGTGGTTGAAGCAATCACCCAGATCCCCGGCCCGATGGGTGCGCCGGTAAATGCGGTTGTTATCAAAAGTGATATGCGTGACGAATGGGGCGAACTCCCAGAAGGACTAGATTGGCATAATGCTGATGCGGCAACCCTCAAACAGAGAATCGCTGATGCCGGTATCGTCGGTATGGGCGGTGCGGCTTTCCCGAGTGTGGTTAAATTGTCACCTCCGCCTGAAAAGAAAATTACTGCACTGGTAATTAATGGTGCAGAGTGCGAACCCTATTTGACTGCCGACCATCGCTTGATGTTGGAATCTCCCGAAAGAGTTTTGACCGGTGCGGCAATCATGGGAAAAATTCTCGGTGTGGAAAATATCTACATCGGTGTCGAATTGAATAAAAAAGATGCTATCGATATGCTTTTAGCTCACGCTGAAAAGTATAATATTAAAATTGTCGGCTTAAAAGTTCAATATCCGCAAGGCGCAGAAAAACAACTTATTTATGCCGTAACTGATCGAAAAGTCCCTGCAGGCGGACTCCCGATGGATGCAGGTGTGGTTGTTCAGAATACTGCTACTTGTGCCGCAGTTGCCGATGCAGTTATCGAGGGGAAACCTTTGATTGACCGTGTAACAACTATTACCGGTGAAGCGGTCAAAAATCCCGGAAATTGGCGTCTTAAAATCGGTACTCCTATCCGTGAAGCGATTAAACTTGCAGGCGGAACAACAGATGATGTTCGCAAAGTTATTTTGGGTGGCCCGATGATGGGTTTCGCACAGAAATCTCTCGATGTAACTATTCAGAAAAACAGTAGCGGAATTTTGATTTTCCCGGAAAGCAAAATTGCACAGTATCAGTCAAGTCCTTGTATCAGATGCGGCCGCTGCTTGCAGGGTTGCCCGATGAAACTCAATCCCGCTTTGCTCGGTCGATTGATTGAAAATGAAAAGTTTGAACTTGCAAGAGATAATCATGTTATGGACTGTATGGAGTGCGGTTCATGTGCATTTATCTGTCCTGCACATCGTCCTTTGGTTCAGCACATGCGCCGTGCCAAAGCAGAAATCCGCAATATGAAAAAGTAATGAATATTAATATATATGTAAGGAAATATTATGAGTGAAGAAACAACACAATTGATTTTGCCGAAGCATGAGGACTTGGTGGTCAGTTCATCTCCGCATATTCAAGTAAAAGACAGCGTCACTGCGATTATGTTCAAGGTCATTTTGGCTATGGTTCCCGCAATGGCGGCAGGTATCTATTTTTTCGGACTTAATGCACTCTGGGTGATTTTGTACTGCACAATTTTCTGTGTCGGTGCAGAAGTCCTCTGGTGTTTGCTTGCCAAAAAAGATGTTTGGAAAAATATTCGTGATTGCAGTGCTTTAGTAACCGGTATTTTGCTGGCATTGAATTTAAGTGCGGCGACTCCGTGGTGGGTCTGCTTGATAGGTGCATTTTTGGCAATTTGGTTGGGCAAGCAGATTTTCGGTGGAATCGGCTACAATCCTTTTAACCCGGCATTGGTTGCCCGTGTGGGTTTATTGATTGCGCTCCCCGGAATTATGACTACTTGGGTGCCGACCCGTCAGATGGTTGATGATGTCCGCTTAGCTGCAGCTGATAAGCAATATTGTATCAGCAGTGACTTCTTTACCGCTGAAGATAATAAAAACATTATCGAAAATAAAGAGATAGAGGCTCTTACTTGCGCAACACCTTTGGGTGTAATCAGCACTGCTGAAAAGAGTTCTGAATTGTGTGGCAGTTCGCAGAGTTTTGTTAAAGTCGATAATGTAAATGCCTACAAGGATTATTTCTTCGGTAATATCGGCGGCTGTTTGGGTGAAACCAGTGTTTTGGCACTTCTTATCGGCGGTTTGCTGCTACTTATCTGGAAACTTATCAATTGGAGAATTCCGGTATTTTTTGTTGGAACTGTATTCATCATTACCGGAGCGATAAATTACTTCTATCCGGGCTTGACTCCGACCCCGATTTTCCACATTTTGACTGGTGGATTGATGTTGGGAGCATTCTTTATGGCGACAGATATGGTAACATCACCGATGACTAATTCGGGAGCGATTGTTTTCGCGATCGGTTGCGGAGTTATTACCTCTGCGATTCGTATTTGGGGAAATTATCCCGAAGGTGTAAGTTTCTCAATTCTTTTCATGAATGCTCTTGTGCCTTTCATTGATAAATTCTGTACCAGACGGGTTTTTGGTGCGGTAAAAGCACAAAAAGAGGCGAAATAAGGAGAAGGTAAAATGAGTTTGAAAAAGAGTGAAAATACTTTTGTTTTGGGAATATTTTTGGCAGTAATCGCTTTGATTGCGGCAGCTTTGCTCGGTTATTTCGCTAATTTAACTGAAAAACCGATTAAGGAAGCTCAAATCAAGGCTACTAACGAATCGCTCAAAGCGGTTTTGCCTGCTTTTGAATCAACCAAAATTATCGAATTGGACGGAATTAAATATTACGGTGCATTTGACAAGGATAATAAACTTGTCGGAGTTGCCGCAGAGGGAAAAACTCCCGGTTATGCAGGTGATATTACCGCAATTATCGGTCTTAAACTTGACGGCACAATCAATGCCGTAATTATTACCAAGCAGACTGAAACCCCCGGTCTTGGAACTAATGTTTGTGAGCGCAAGTTCAGCAAAACTCTTGTTTCCGTCATCAAGGGAGAAAAACCTGCCGAGGGTTTAGCACCTAATAGAGTCCTCGATTTTTACAGCGGCAAAAAGTGTGACAACGGCGCATTCTCTGTAAGTAAGGACGGCGGTACAGCTCCGTATATTACCGGTGCAACCGTAACAAGCAGAGCAGTTGCGAAACTTGTTTCTGGAATTAATATGAATTTTCTCAAAAATCAAACTGTAATTTTTGAGAAGTTGAATAGTGAGGAGTCTAAATAATATGTTGCAGTTTTTTAAAGATTTGATTAAAGGTATTTGGAAAGAAAATCCGACCTTTGTTTTGGTTTTGGGTATGTGTCCGACATTGGCAGTTACTTCTAATGCGATTAACGGTGCAAGCATGGGATTAGCGACTGCATTTGTGCTTATGTGCAGCAATGTGGTAATTTCTCTCATCAGCGGAATTGTGCCGAATAAGATTCGTATTCCGGTGTATATCGTGGTTATTGCTACATTTGTAACTATTGTTGACATGCTTCTGCAAGCATACGCACCTCCGGCAATTTGTGCATCATTGGGAATTTTTATTCCGTTGATTGTGGTAAACTGTATTGTTTTGGGGCGTGCGGAAGCCTTTGCTGCCGGACATAATGCTTTCTTGTCTGCGGCGGATGGTTTGGGCATGGGATTAGGTTTTACTTTGGCATTGACAGTAATTGGCGGTATCCGTGAATTTTTAAGTACCGGTTCACTTTTTGATATTAAAATCATTACTGCCTGGACAACTGATTTCCTTTTGCCTTCAAGCGCACCGGGAGCATTTATCATTCTCGGCTGCCTTATGGCGGCAATGAACTACATGAATATCAAAAAATCACAGAAAAGCGGCAAAGTTTATGTCCCACCGCAAGGTATGGACTGCCGTCATTGTAATATTTGTGACTTGAAACACCACGAAGAATAATGAGTTTTTATCTTGCTGAAATTACTGCTGTTATCGGGGCGGAATTGGTAAATTCCGCTCAGATGGGCGATTGTACTTTTGAGCATGTACTTACCGATACAAGAGTGAATTTAAGCGATTCGCTCTTTGTCGCATTAAAAGGGGAGAATTTTGACGCCCACAACTTTTTGGATAAAGCCGTTAAGGCAGGGGCGAAGCTGCTCTGCATCAACAAAAATACCCCTTTTGAACTCTATAGAGATATCAAAATTCCGATTTTAATGGTCGATGATACCCTTTTGGCTTATCAGCAAATTGCCAATTTCCACCGACGGAAGTTTAAAAATCTGATTGTCGTCGGCGTAACCGGAAGTGTCGGCAAAACCAGTACAAAAGAAATTCTGAAAGCAATCGGAATTAAAAAATTCGGCGAAGAGGCAACTCTCTACACAGTCGGCAATACTAATAATCAAGTCGGAGTACCGCAGAATTTGCTTCGATTGAATGAAAAACACCGTATCGCAATTATTGAAATGGGTACAAACCACTTCGGCGAAATCAAGCCTTTGAGTATTTGTGCCGAAGTTGATTATGCGATTATTAATTCGGTTGCGCCCTGCCACTTGGAGAATTTGATCGACCTTGCCGGGGTGGCGAAAGAGAAGTCAGAGATTTTTGTCGGAGCTAAAAAGGGCGGATATGCAATTTTTTCCGAAACTATTCCGCACAAGGAAATTTTAATCGAAAAGGCGGAGAAATACTCTCTCAAAATAAAAACTTATGGACAGTATAATGAAAATAATGCCTTTTCCGCACGCTATTTATCAGGAAATTTGCAGGGGAGTTCTTTTGAATTAATCAACCACGAAGACAATAATACCACTCGCGTTAATTGGCAGTTGTCCGGTGAGCATCAAGCCTGCAATGGCGCAGGTGCCGCTGTGGTCGGAAAGTTATTGGGCATGAGTGATAAAGAGATTGCCGAAGCATTATCTGCTGCAGTTTTGAGTGGAATGCGAATGAAAAAGACAGTTCATTGCGGAGTAACATATTTGAATGATGCCTACAATGCCAACCC